>URNQ01000114.1 GCA_900549245.1 uncultured Collinsella sp. | reverse complement strand
CCCCCGATCTGGAAGAGATCGATGCCGAGTGCGCCCGCCAGATCGAGTCCCTCAAGGAGCAGGGCGACCCCGAGAACTTTGACGAGTTCTCCGACGAGGAGCCGCTGACCCCCGAGGAGATCGCCTCCGGCATCGTCGACATCGAGGAAGAGTGCAAGGACGAGAAGCAGCTCCGCACGGACGCCTTCAACGCCTTCATGAAGCTCACCGAGCGCGACCTCATCTCCGATGAGCCGCTGTTCCGCGAGATGACCCGTTACTACTCCATGTACTTCAAGGGTGGTATGGGTGCCGAGGCCGTCCGCGACCTGCTCGCTGCCATCGACCTCCCCTCCGAGGCCGAGAAGCTCAAGGCCATCATCGCTGACGAGGATTCTCAGAAGCAGAAGCGCGAGAAGGCCGTCAAGCGCCTCGAGGTCGTTGACGCCTTCCTGAAGGGCGGCAACAGCCCCGCGAACATGATCCTGGACGTCATCCCGGTCATTCCGCCCGATCTGCGCCCGATGGTCCAGCTCGACGGCGGTCGCTTTGCCGCGTCCGACCTCAACGACCTTTACCGTCGCGTGATCAACCGTAACAACCGACTCAAGCGCCTGCTCGACCTGGACGCCCCTGCGATCATCGTGAACAACGAGAAACGCATGCTCCAGGAGTCCGTGGACGCCCTGTTCGACAACGGCCGTCGTGGTCGCCCGGTCTCTGGCCGTGGCGGTCGCCCGCTCAAGTCGCTCGCCGAGGCCCTCAAGGGCAAGCAGGGTCGTTTCCGCCAGAACCTGCTGGGCAAGCGTGTCGACTACTCCGGCCGTTCGGTTATCGTTACCGACCCCAAGCTGCTGCTGCACCAGTGCGGTCTGCCCAAGACCATGGCGCTGGAGCTCTTCAAGCCCTTCGTCATGAAGCGCCTGGTCGAGCTTGGCAAGGTCGAGAACATCAAGGGCGCCAAGCGCGCTATCGACCGCGGTGCCACCTTTGTGTGGGATATCCTCGAAGAGGTCATCGACGGCCGCGTCGTGCTGCTCAACCGCGCACCGACCCTGCACCGTCTGTCCATCCAGGCCTTTGAGCCGGTTCTGGTCGAGGGCAAGGCTATCCACCTGCACCCGCTGGTCTGCTCGCCCTTCAACGCCGACTTCGACGGCGACCAGATGTCTGTCCACGTGCCGCTGTCCAGCCAGGCTCAGGCCGAGGCTCGCGTGCTCATGCTCTCTGCGAACAACCTGCGCTCGCCGGCATCCGGCAAGCCGGTCAACATCCCCTCGCAGGACATGATTATTGGTGTGTACTACCTGACCCAGGTCCGCGACGGTCTGCCGGGCGAGAACCACGTGTTCGCCAGCTTCGACGACGCGCTGCACGCCTATGACTGCCGCTCCGAGGTCGACATGCAGGCCAAGATTCAGGTCCGCGTGTCCGCTGCCGACGCCAATGTCATCAACGAGGACGGCACCCGTATCTTCCGCGTCAAGAACGGCAAGAACGAGTTCGTCGACTACGACGTCACCGGCAACAAGACCGCGCGCTTCGAGACCTCCATCGGCCGCATCATCTTCAACCGCCAGTGCCTGCCCGAAGACTATGAGTTCATGAACTACAAGATGGTCAAGGGCGATGTGGCCAAGCTGGTTGCGGACTGCTGCGATCGTTACCCCGAGGCCAAGGTCGGTCCGATCCTCGACGCCATCAAGTACTCCGGCTTCCACTACGCTACCCGCGCCGGCCTCACCATCTCGGTGTGGGACGCTCTCATCCCTGCCGAGAAGCAGGAGCTGCTCGATCGCGCCCAGGCCAACGTCGACCAGATCAACGAGTACTTCGAGGAGGGCTTCATCAACGAGACGGAGCGCCACATCGAAGTCGTTAACGAGTGGACCGCTTGTACCGATAAGGTTGCAGCGCTCATGCTCGACTTGTTCGACGAGGAGAACCCGCTCTACATGATGGCCGACTCCGGCGCCCGTGGTTCTAAGACCCAGCTGCGTCAGCTCGGCGGCATGCGTGGCCTGATGGCAGACATGTCCGGCGAGACGATCGACCTTCCCATTAAGGCGAACTTCCGCGAGGGCCTGCTGCCGCTCGAGTACTTCATTTCGACCTACGGCGCCCGTAAGGGCCTGGTCGATACCGCATCCCACACCTCGGACTCTGGTTACCTGACCCGTCGTCTGGTCGACGTGGCCCAGGACGTCATCGTCCGCGAGGAGGACTGCGGTACGCACGAGGGCGTCACCTACAACCTCATCATCCCCGGCACCACCGACCTCAACACCGACCTCGTCGGCCGTTGCTTCATTGAGGACGTCGTGGCTCCCGATGGCACCGTGCTCTTTGAGCAGGACGGCTACATCGAGAAGGTCGCTGACATCCAGAAGATGGTCGATGCCGGCCTTAAGAAGGTCAAGCTTCGCGCGCTGCTCACCTGCCGCTCCAAGTACGGCGTGTGCCAGAAGTGCTACGGCTGGGATCTTTCCACCCGTCGTCCGGTCGCCATCGGTACCGCGGTCGGCATTATTGCCGCCCAGTCCATCGGCGAGCCCGGTACGCAGCTTACGATGCGTACCATTCACTCCGGCGGCGTCGCTGGCGTCGACGATATTACGCAGGGTCTGCCTACGGTCAGCCGTATGTTCGATATCGTCGGCAACGTCAACGAGAAGATCCTGGGTCGCGAGGCCGAGCTGGCTCCGTACTCTGGTCACCTCTCGATTAAGCCCGAGAAGTCCGAGTACGTGCTGACGCTCACCGACTCCGAGGATCACACCCGTGTCCTCGACGAGCGTCGCGTCCCCGCTTCGGTGCGCTTCATGCCCGAGATCGAGGACGGCTGCGAGGTTCGCGCTGGCGACCAGATCACCAAGGGCTTCGTCAACTTCCGCAACCTGCGCAAGCTGACCGACATCGAGTCGACGATGCACACCTTCGTCGAGAGCGTCAAGGACGTCTACACCAGCCAAGGCGTCGACCTGAACGACAAGCACATCGAGGTGCTCGCACGTCAGATGCTGCGTCGCGTTCAGATCACCAACCCCGGCGACTCCAAGTACCTGCTTGGTCAGTACGTCGACCGCTACGAGTTCGCTGACGAGGTCGAGCGCGTTGCCCGTCTGGGCGGTCAGGCTCCCGTGGCCGAGCCCGTCATCCTGGGTACGCTCAAGGTCGCGTCCAACATCGACTCCTGGCTGTCGAGCGCTTCGTTCATCCGTACCGCCGGCGTCCTTACCGAGGCTGCCATCGAGGGCAAGGTCGACCACCTGCTCGACCTTAAGTCCAACGTCATCGTCGGTAAGAAGATCCCGGCTGGTACCGGCCTCAAACCGTATGCCAACGCCAAGCTGACGTATCGCACGGCCGACGGCTACGTGGACATCGACGGCCCGGCTTCGCCCAACGCCAAGTCGCTGCCTGAGTGGGCCCCTGTGGAGCTCAAGGACCTGGACGAGCAGCTCCCGCAGCAGCTCGACTGGGCCGGCTACGACGAGTTCGGTGGTGCTGACGGTTCGTTCACCCGCAACGGCCATACCATCTCCGCCGAGAAGGCTCGCCTGTACCTGTTCGACGACCTGGGCGTGTCGCAGCGTTGGACCAACAAGTTCAGCGAGGTCGGCATCGAGACGGTCGGCGACCTGGTCGGCAAGTCCGAGGAGGATCTGCTGCGCATCGATGGTATCGGTGCTAAGGCGATCGAGGAGCTCCGTGACGGCCTGGAGGCCCACGACCTGCTCTACATCCTCGAGAACAACGACGACGTTGCCGACGAGGAAGACCTCTCGCAGCTGCTGCAGATGGTCTTTAGCCCCGACGGTCCGGACGATATCCTGCTGGGTACCTCCGCTCCGACGCATCACGCCGACGCCGACGAGGAGCTCCTGGGCGCCCCGATCGACGACAAGAAGGCTCCCGCCAACGGCGCGATCAACGAGGACATGGCGTCCCTCGACGAGCTGCTCAACCAGCTCGTGGACACCGACGACGCCGAAGAGGCCAAGGACAACGACGAGGAGTAATTAGTTCCGCCGTTCTAACGAACGGCGGCGACCTCCGTCGCTGCGCGGCCCCCAGAGCTACAATCTGTCATTCAAAAGGCAGGGCATGACCAAAAGGTCAATGCCCTGCCTTTTTCATGCCACCTTGTACGCTCTGGGGGCCGCTCGCTTGCGTATGCTCAACCTGTTGCGTTCCGTTGATCCCTTGCCAAAAAGGGACAGGTTTATTTGGTCGGTTTTTCATGCTTGAATTTGAAACATTTCGCCCGACAAGAGCGTATCTATGGTGAGGGCCTCATCGAGAACCATTAATGTCACCGGGAGGTGATTATGGAAGAACAAGCTTTTAGACAGGCGGTCGAAGACCACCGGGATGTCGTGTTTCGGATCGCATTGACGTATCTGCGTGATCGCGCTGACGCCGACGATGTCGCTCAAGACGTCTTTCTTAAGTTGCTCAAAAGCGACGCGCAATTTGAAAACTGGGAGCATCTTCGTCGATGGCTTATCCGGGTCACGATCAATGAATGTAAATCTCTCTTTCGAAAACCGTGGAGGCGCGTGGAGGATATTGAGAATCTGGCCGATTCGCTTTCGACGGCGCAGGAGGAGACCAAGGCGGTCCTGTCAGACGTTATGCGACTTCCGGAGCGATTCCGTATTCCTATCGTACTCTATTACTATCTGGGTTTCTCGACTTCAGAAATTGCCGAGTTACTGCATGTGCCAGCCGCGACCGTTCGAACGCGTTTAGCTCGCGGCAGATCGAAGCTCAAGTTCATCCTAGAGGAGGGCGACCGTGAAATCCAACCAGATCAAGCAGGCCTTCGAGTCCGTCCAAGCCGATAGCGATCTTGCTGACCGTGTTCTTTATGCCGCTGCTGGCGAGCCGCTTCGCCGAAAGGGTCACGCGAAGCCTCTGTATGTTGCCGTAATCGGATGTCTTGCCGGAGTGCTGGCGACCGGAGGGGTCGCCTACGCTGTTGTCAATTCCAGTTATTTTGCCTCTGCCTGGGGAAACCATGGCAACGGAGAGTCCGTTACCTGGACAAATGGCGGCTCGTCGGGGACGAAATATACCTACACCAGAGAGTTTGGTGATGGTATCGCGCCCCAAAGCCTGGAGGGTGCAGTCCAGAAGGTCAATCTGTCCGTCGAGGGCAACGGCTATACGCTCGACATTCATGAGATGGCAATCGACGAGAACGGTTGCGGTGCTGTGACGTTTACATTGTCCAATCCGAATGGCGTTAACTACTACAAGCCGGCGGCAGAGCTTGGCGAACTTGTTCTCTATGGTGAAGAAGAAGGGGGCGTCAGTACACCCAGCATGAACTTCGGCGAGGAATGGGCTGATACACGCTGCACCATTGATAAAGACACATCAAGCGACACGGTCATTAACGGCACGATGTACTTTGCTTCTATGGATCGCGAGCGAGGTTTTCAACATGCGGTCACCTGGAATATCTCGTGGACCGAGGGCGAAGGAGAGGATGCGAAGCCGTTCGAGGCATCGACGCCCGAGTTTAGCGTTGGAGCGTACGTCGATACTAAGGAACTCCGCTCCGATGACTCGCCTCTCGAGATCAGCCCGTTTTCCATCCAGACGCACATCGATGATCTGGGCATTGACGCAGTCACGAAGAAGTTGACGGTTACCTACAAGGATGGATCGGAGCAGATTATCGAAGATGACGACGCAGGGGCGTTCAACTTATATTTTTCTTATGCGCGCAATAGCGGAGAGAACATCTGGGTTCCGACAAAACTGATCAATGTCGATCAAGTGGTCTCGGTAACCCTTGAGGGCACGAGGTACACATCAACGGGGGAGACCGAAACGAAAGTACCCTTTACTATCGTCTATTCGTAAGGTCTAGACCGCTTCCCAAGAGGGGAAGCGGTCTATTTTGCGTTATATGGACGGTTAGATTGAACGCTATTTGTCTGATTCTCGGAAGAACGTGGCAAATGGATGCGAATCACCGTGAAGAGCGGCGTTTTCCCAGATAAAACCGGCCAAAATATACCTGTCCCTTTTTGGCAGGTAACGTTGCCCCGACGAGCACGTCGGATCCCCGGCCCGGGCGGCACAGGGGTTAAGTTTGTCGCGAGTTCCGCACGAGCCGGAGGCCACTTAATGTGGCCTCC
>URNQ01000113.1 GCA_900549245.1 uncultured Collinsella sp. | reverse complement strand
CAATGTCCTCCAGAGCTAAACCGGTATAAGGCTTGGGGTAAAAATTGTGGCAGGCGGCAAAACGAGTCACATCGGCACCGGCCTCACGCCACGATGCGATTTCATCAGAACTCACCGTCGATGCATTGACCACAATGCGAAATACACCGGACAGCTCCGCGACCCGCTGGGCGCTAAAGCCATAGTCCAAACGAAGGTATTCCAACCTCAGATCGCGCAGGTCCTCGATGCGCTCAAGCCCGAGCAAATCGCACGTGCGAGGCCCCACATCGGCAATGAGCGCAATGCCGCGGGCGGAAAGCAGCGACAGCACATGACGGACCTTATCGGCATACGCCGCTCCCCCATCCTCGGGAATATGCAGCGAGGTGAACGCATAGCGCGCACCCGCCGCGGCACCACGCTCAATTGTCCGCTCAATATCCTGCAGAGGGCTGGAAAGATAAATCGAAATACCCGTTTTCACGTTTCAACGCTCCTTTAAAAAAGGCCGGCGGAGCAGTTAGCCCCGCCGGCACAACCATAGCATCAAGAAATCTGCCGCGCGCCGCGAGCCCTGAGCAACACGGCTCGCGATATCAAACTATTCGCCAAAGAACTCGTTGATCTTCTGCTCGTCGACGCCAAAGAACCACGTCAGGACAAAGCCAGCGGCATAGGCAAGCAGCATAGCGGCAACGTAGCCGAGCTGCTGACCAGGAACGACGATCAGCAGGCCAAACAGACCGGAAACGCCCTGAGAAACCGTGCCGATGTGAAGCAGCGCCGCGAGCGCGCCGCCAAATCCGGCACCCAGGCAGGCCGTCACAAACGGACGAACGAGCGGCAGCGTAACGGCATACATCAGAGGCTCGCCCACACCGAGGATTCCAACGGGAATGGACTCTGCAACGTACTTCTTGAGCTTGGCGTTCTTGGTCTTAAAGTACAGCGCCAAACCGGCACCGACCTGGCCGCCGCCAGCCATCATAAGGATGGGAAGCAGGTAATTGATGCCCTTGGTAGCGCCGTCGGGATCGTTGAGCATAGCGTGGATCGGCGTGAGCGCCTGATGCAGGCCGACGGAAACCAGCGGCAAGAAGCCTGCCGACAGGATATAGCCACCCAGGACGCCCAGCTTCTCGAAGATAAAGGTCAAAACGCTAAAGATGGCAGTCGTCAGCCATGCGCCAACCGGCTGGATGACGAGCATCAGAGCAAAGGCGCCGATGATGAGCACCAGCAGCGGGGACAAGAACGTGTCGAGCGCGTTGGGCATAACCTTGCGAATCTGACGCTCCATCCAGGCAAAAAATGCGCCAGCGATAAGAGCCGCGATCATGCCGCCCGCTGCGGGGTTGTACTGCGCATTGGTGAGCGGCAGCAGAATGGCAGTGGCAGGATCGGCCGCGCCAGGCGCAAGCAGGGGCATGGCACTGTTGGCGATACACATCATGCCGGCGATGCCGCCCAGCGCAGCGGAGCCGCCAAACTCACGTGCCGCGTTATAGCCCACCAAGATGGGCAGATAGGCAAACAGGGCCCAGCCCATGGAACGAATGCCCTGGTACCACCACTCGCCTGCAAGCGCGCCTGCCGTCGAGACGTTAATGACGTTGCAGATACCGTTGATGAGGCCAGCCGCAATGATGCCGGGAAGCAGGGCGACGAAGACATTGGAAATCTTCTTGAGGAAGGCCTGAACCGGCTTGGACTCGTACTTTGCCTTCTGCGCGGCCTTGTTTGTGGCCGCAGCGTCAACCACGCTCTCGTCAGCAACGCCTTTCGCAAGGCCGGTGAGCCTGGAGAACTCCTCGAGCACCTTATTCACCTTGCCCGGACCCAGCACGATCTGCATCGTGTCGTCCTCGACCAAGCCCATCACGCCGTCGAGCGCCTTAATACCCTCCGTGTCGACGTTGCCCGTGTCTTTGACGGTCACGCGCAGGCGCGTCATGCACGCCGCGTTTGCCAGCACGTTGTCTTTACCGCCCAAAAGGTCCAGCAGCTTTTGAGCCAGCTCTTTGTTCGTCATAACTCCTCCTTGTATTGGGTATCTCGTTTGGATGTCGTATCAGATCACGCCGCGCACCTATTGGGCATCGGCATTGCTCTTCTCATGGCCACTCACCGCAGCACGGACATGGCCTCGCGCCCGCCCAAGAGCTACCGCAGCCTGCTCGGCATCGCAGTCCAGCAGCACCGAGACAATAGCGGTTTTTACGTGGCCGCCGGCATCTGCAAGCGCCTGAATAGCACGCTCGCGCGTGCAGCCGGTCGCCTCCATCACGATGTTCTGGCCGCGCACCACCAACTTCTCGTTCGTCTGCTGCACATCGACCATCAGGTTTTGGTATACCTTGCCGATCTTGACCATGGCACCGGTTGAAATCATGTTGAGGATGAGCTTTTGAACCGTTCCCGCCTTGAGCCTCGTTGAGCCGGTCAGTACCTCGGGACCGGGCACGGGTTCAATGGCAAGATCTGCGCTCTCCCCGATCTTCGACCCTTGGTTGCAGGCAATTGCAATGGTCTTGCACCCAGTTGCCTTGGCGTACACAAGGCCGCCCACCACATAGGGAGTACGACCGCTTGCCGCCAGGCCAACGACAAGATCCTTGTCCGAGAGTCCACGCTCCCGCAGGTCGCTCGCGCCAAGCTCCTCGCTGTCTTCGGCACCTTCGACAGCCTTGATAAACGCCGTCTCGCCTCCGGCAATGAGCCCGACAATCAGATCGGGTGACACGCCAAACGTGGGCGGACACTCCGAAGCGTCGAGTACGCCCAGACGGCCGCTGGTGCCTGCGCCCATGTAAAAGACGCGCCCGCCGCGCTCGAGTGCCTCAGCAGCCCAGTCGATTGCTGTGGCAACCTGGGGCAGCACTTTCGTGACCGACTGGACGGCACGAAGATCCTCATCGTTCATCGTCGTGACGATTTGCAGCGATGTCATCGTATCGAGGTCCATAGACCTTTGATTACGCTGTTCGGTCGTGAATTTTGTTAAATCGAGCATTTCATTCACCTCATCTTTCCTGTTTCTCGATGTAGTTTTGCTTAATGACATGCGTCGCCCGTTCGTAGTCGCTGGCAACGTAAGCAGCGTACAGGGCATCGACAACCATAAGCTGGGCCATACGCGAAGCCATGGCACCGCTGCGGACCAAGGGCTCACTCGCAGCGACGCCGAGCACGGCATCGGCCATGGTGGCAAGCTTGGATGATCCATCTACTTTGGTCACGGCCACAACGGGACAGTTGTGACGTTGGGCCTCGGCGGCGCAGTCCAGCACCTCTTGCGTCAAGCCCGAGTAGCTAAAGGCGATTGCCATATCGCCCTCATGCATGTTCTTGGCACACAAGAGCTGATCATGCCAGTCGTCGTACAGATGGCACTCTTTGTCGACACGCATGAGCTTTTGCGCCAGATCGTGCGCGACCAAACGAGAGGCACCGATACCGAACAGATTGACCGCGCGTGCCCGCTTAAGATAGGCCGCACATCGCTCCAAGACGGTGTAATCGAGCGTTCGCGCCGTCGCTTCGATCGTGCGCACGTTGCTTTTCATCACCTTCCCCACGATACGTTCGACGCTGTCATCCATGGAGATGTCCTCGAGGGCAACGTCTTTCTTGTCACCCAAGAGCGCCAGCTCGGCAATCAGTTCGCGCTGGAACTCCTTGTAGCCCGCAAAACCCAAGCGCTTGCAAAAGCGCAAAATGCTCGAGGGCGAGGAGAACGTGGCATCGGCAAGACCGCGGACGGACAGCCCGACCACCTCGTGCGGATGAGCGCTTACATATGCGATGACATTGCGTTCCGCCGGGCTCGCGCTGAGCTCACGCTCGCGAAGCCGCAAAAGCAATCCGTTTGCCATCCCAAACACCTCCGTTGAGAAGAATTAAAGACCAACGAACGATTCGTACCGGATATAAACAGCTTTTACGGTACATTGTGCCGCATCGTGGCGCACAAAGGGCGAGCGTTCTACCGCTCGCCCCTCAAATCCGACCGCTCGGAAATACGCGCGACACAAAATAATTCAACAAGGTCGCATTATCAGAAACGGGTTTGTTACCGGCTAGCGCCTCGCATGGGCGCCAATCGGCCGAGTCGCATAGTGCACCAACGCCGCTGCCAGCAATACCAGCAGCATCGCGGTGACATAGCCCGCAGCATCGAATCCTAAATCGATAACGTCGAAATGCCTGCCGGGAACAAAGATCTTATGTACCTGATCGCCAACGGAGCAGACGGCGCAAAAGAGCAACACGGGCACGCAACGGGAGCACACGCTCCACGGACGCCCGGAAAAGCAAACCACGACCACCGAGGCGAACAATCCGACGAAGAAAAACTCTACGGTATGGGCAACGCGACGGACGTTCGTGCCCACCCACATGCGAATGGAAGCAAGTCGGCCAGACCGTACATTCGAGGCAGCCGAATCGGTGCCCCCGGTCATTCCGCTCTCCGTCTGAGCTTCACCCGTGGCATCGGCAGCCTGTACGCCCGTAGCTTGACCCTCCACCACACGCGCGGTGGACTCGCTCAGCAACGACGTCTCCACCGTATTTTGCTCCGTCAGCACCCAGATGCCCGCCAGCGTTGCAGCGAACAGAACGATCGCGGTCCATCCGATTATTTGTTTTACGCGCGCCAAGGGCCTACCTCCTTTTTTGAATATCAGCGAGTGTAGCCCCAAATGACATCGCCACCGTATCAAAATTTGAATCGCAACAGGAAGCGCCAAAGCGGCGCAAACCCCTACCCCGCCTCGCGCATCCAGCGATCGAACGTCCCCACGCACACGCCCAGGCACTTTGCTGCCTGGCTGCGGGTAATATCGCCTGCCTCATAGCTATCGCGTACCAGCTCAAACTGAGGAGGGCACGGCTTGCGAGGTCGACCGAAACGGACCCCTCGCGCCCGCGCCGCTGCAATCCCCTCCGCTTGGCGCCGATGAATATTCTCGCGCTCCACCTGCGCCACGTAGCTCAGCAGTTGTAGCACAATATCGGCAATCAGGGTATTGGTCACATCCGGCGCGCCGCTGGCCCTGGCGCGCGTGTCAAGCAATGGCATGTCCAACACCACAATGGCAACCCCGAGCTCCTTGGTAATGCGTCGCCATTCCTCAAGAATCTCGGAGTAATTACGGCCAAGTCGGTCGATAGAAAGCACCACCAGCACGTCCCCGTCTCCCAGGATGTGCAGCAGCTCGCGATACCGCGGGCGATCGAAGTCCTTGCCGCTCGCATGGTCGGCATAAATATTCGCCGAGCCCACGCCATAGGCGCCCAGCGCATCCAGCTGCCGATTTAGATTCTGATCGCGCGAACTCACCCGCGCATAACCATACACCGTCGCCATCTCATCCCCGCTTTCTTGTAAACCTGCCAAAAAGGGACAGGTTTATTTTGGTAGGTTTTACCTCTCGAATAGCAGGTAAGCGGGCGGCCGAGCAGACGGCAAGGTAGCCATGATCCAAATGCGGAGGGCGGCCCCGAAAGACCGCCCTCCGCTCTCCCGCCATGAGTCGAGATTTGGCTAATGGATAAGCTTAAAGTCCAAGTGCCCACGCGTGGTATTGACGCGCGAGACCTCGATAATCACGCGCTGGCCCAGTTCATAGCGAGTCCCCGTGTCGGCGCCCGTCAGCGTAAGCGTATCCTCGTCGAACTCGAACCACTCGTTGCCCAGACTCTTGATCGAAACCAAGCCTTCGACCTGCGTCAGGTCCAAGCGCACAAAGAGGCCCATGCTGCTGACCCATGAGACCGTTCCGGCATAGCGCTCGCCCAGGCGATCCTCATAGTACTGGGCAATCTTGATCTTTTGCGTCGCATGGCTGGCGGCATCTGCCGCGCGCTCGGCATCGCTGCATGCGCGGCAGATCTGCGGCAGAATGCGCGGCAGCGACTCGCGCCCCTTGCCGATCAGCCGCGGCGTACGGACCAAGGCGTCCTTGCCGCCGAGCTGCTCATAGGCCAACTGCAGTTTGAGCACGCGGTGCACCACCAGATCGGGGTAGCGACGGATGGGACTCGTAAAGTGGCAGTAGCACGGCGCGGCGAGCGCAAAGTGGCCCTCGTTGCGCGGCTTGTACAGCGCGCGCTGCATGCTGCGCAGAAGCAGCGTGTTGACGAGCGGTGCGTTTGCCGTACCGGCGGCAGCATCAACTGCAGCCTGCAGCTCATCGGGACTCCCCAGGGCAATA
>URNQ01000112.1 GCA_900549245.1 uncultured Collinsella sp. | reverse complement strand
AATACCGATGATGCGGAGGGCGAGGCAGTCCGCACGGTGGCTGTTGCCAACGAGCTCCGCGATCCTGCCTATGCCCGTGAGCGCTTGGCCGCTATGCTGGGTCCGCAGATGCAGGTGCCGCCGGCGTTTTCGGCTATCTCGGTCAATGGCGTTCGCGCCTACAAATCTGCTCGCGAGGGCAATGCGGTGGACCTACCTCCGCGTCCCGTCGAGGTCTATGCTGCCGACCTGATTGCCGTGGGCGGCGAAGGTGATACGTGTGTGTGGACCGTGGCGTTCTCGGTGAGCAAGGGCACCTATATCCGTGCGCTCGCTCGCGACTTGGGCCGCGCCTGCGAGAGCGCCGCGCACATTTCTGCGCTGCGCCGCACGGCCTCCGGTGTTGTTTCCATTGGCGCCTGTCATGCGGTCGAGGAGCTTTCTCCCGAGTCCGCGGCTGGCTTTGCCCTGGATCCCATTGCGGCCCTGGGCGCCACGCGTGTTGACTTGCCGGGCAATCTTGCCGACGACCTGCTCTGCGGCCGACGCATTCCCGTTGAGCGTGCGCTTGCCGATTTCGATACCTCGAAGTCGCCTTTTGCGTTGGTGCTCGATGGGGGACTCAAAGCGCTCGCCCGCATTGAGAGTGGCCGCTTTGTCATGGAGCACGTGTTTCCGCAGGCAATCGGCGGTGTTCGATGATGTTGTCCGCTCGCGAGCTCGCGCGTATGTTTTTCGCGGGCGAGTCGGACGAGGCTCGCATCGTTGCTGCCGATGCGTTTGATGAGTGCGAGCACTTGGGTGCCGCATCGATTGCCATCGGCGTGTTCGATGGTGTGCACCGTGGACACCAGGAACTCATCGAAGCGCTTGTCCGTGATGCCCGTGCCCATGGCTGCAAGGCGGTCGTGGTCACTTTCGATCCCGACCCGGACGTTGTGGTGAGCCCTTCGCCCGCTCAAAAATTGATGACGACGGCCGACCGTCTACATGCCTTGGCTCAGACCGGGGTTGATGCGGTGGTGGCCGTTCCCTTTACGCCTGAGGTTGCGGCACTCGACCATGTCGGTTTTCTCGCACTGCTGTCACGCGTGGTCGACATTCGTTCGATTCGCGTTGGCAGCGACTTTAGGCTGGGTCGCGGCGGTGCTTCTGGTGTTGCCGAGATGCGCGCCTGGGGTTCCGAGCACGGCGTTGACGTGTATGCTCACGACCTGCTTTGCGAGGGCGGTGAGGCCATTTGCGCCACCCGCATTCGTCATGAGCTGGGACAGGGCCATGTGGAGCTCGCTGCTGAGTTGCTCGGCCGCCCGTATATGCTGCGCGGCGGCGTTATTCGCGGCCGTCACGAGGGTTCTGGCATGGGCTTTCCCACGGCAAACCTACAAGTTTCCGATGGTATTCAGGTGCCTGCGGACGGCGTGTATGAGGGTCTGGTGCTGGTCGATGACACCGTATGGCCTGCTGCCTTTAACGCCGCCCTGCCGCCGACGTATGCCGACGATGCCGCTTCATCGCATCTCGAGGCTAACTTAATTGGTTATACGGGCGACCTGTACGGCGCTTCCGTTTCGCTGGCGTTTACGCGCTGGCTGCGTCCCTCGCGTGTGTTCGATTCGCTGGATGAGTTGATTGCGACCGTCGAGGGTAATATCGAGGACATTCGTCACAACTTGGGTGAGCAGGGGGTGGGCATCCGTGATTAGCGATGAGGAAAAAGACCAGGTACGCGCTGCGTCCGACCTAGTCGCCATCGTGCAGGAAACGGTTGAGCTCAAGCCCCGCGGCCATGAGTTTTGGGGTTGCTGCCCCTTCCATGGCGAAAAGACCCCATCGTTTCACATTATCCCCGCCACGCAGGTCTGGCACTGCTTTGGCTGCGGCGAGGGCGGCGACGTCTTTACCTATATCATGAAGCGCGAGAACCTGAGTTTTCCCGAGTCGATCCGCTATTTGGCCGATCGTGCGGGTATTGAGCTGCATGACACCGGAGATCGCCGTGAGCGCGGTACCAAGCGTGCCCGCATCTACGATCTGTGCGCCGAGACCGCCCAGTTCTACCACACCATGCTTATGCGCGGTAAGGATGGCCGTCCACGCGAGTACTTTGCCAGCCGCGGCATGGGTGGCGACGTCTGCCGCCGCTACTGCCTGGGTTTTGCACCGGGCCGCAACGCGCTGGTGTCGCACCTGTCCCAGGCGGGTTTTACCCCGCAGGAGATGATCGACGCCAACGTTGCCGTGAGCCGCGGGCGCGGGCAGCTTGCCGACCGCTTCTACGACCGCGTGATGTTTCCCATCTTTGATGAACAGGGTCACAACATTGCCTTTGGTGGTCGCATCATGGGTGACGGCCAGCCCAAGTACCTCAATACCGCTGAGACGAGCGTGTTCCATAAAAAGCGAAACCTCTACGGCTTTAATTGGGCCAAGGAGTTTATCGTCGCGCAGGATACGGCCATCGTGGTGGAGGGCTATACCGACTGCATCGCCTGCTGGGAGGCGGGGATTAAAAACGTTGTCGCTACGCTGGGCACCGCACTCACGGAGCATCACGTCAAGACGCTCACCCGCTTTGCCAAGCGCATCGTCTATATGTTTGACGGAGACGCCGCGGGCCAGAAGGCCGCCCGTCGCGCGATTCAGTTTATCGAGCAGGATTCGATGGATTTGCGCTGCGTGGTGCTGCCCGACGGCAACGACCCCATGGAGTTCATCGCAGCGCATGGTGGACAGGAGCTTCAGGCGCGCATCGACGCTGCCGAGCCGCTTATGGACTTTGTCTACCGTTCGCTGCAGGAGTCGAGCGACATTTCTACGCCGGGTGGTCGCGCCAAGGCGCTGGAGGATGCGCTGACGCTCATCTATCCGCTGCGCGATAGCTACATGATCGACACGTACTTTATCCAGATTGCCGACCTGCTTGGCTTGGATCTGGAGACAGTGCGTGCGAGCTCGGGCCGTGTGTTTCGCGATGTCGCCAAGCGCGAGGATGCGGAACGACGTCGTGAGCAGAACTATGAACGCCAGCGGGCGCAACTCGAGCGCTCTGGTAGCGCGGGCGGTCGGACGTCTGGTTCGCAGGGGGCATCTCGCGGTGCTTGGGCATCGGGCGCGACGCCGCCGGTGTCCGCGCCGGTCGAAGAAGAGCCGTACGACTATGTCCCGCTCGATGCCTACGGTGCCGCGCCCGTGGAGGTCGTCGACGATCTTCCGCCGATCGACGTGCCTGATGGTATGGGTGCTGTGCCTGTGGCTGACGGTTCGGGCGCACCGGCTGCGGCGGCGCCGATGGTTCTTACTGATCTTGAGCGCAAGTCCTTGGCAGGGGAGCGCGAGCTGTTGACGATGCTTACGAGCTACCCCGACCTGTTCCGCACGTATGCCGACCGCATCTGCTCTATCGAGTGGGTTGACCCTCGTCACGAGTCCATCGCATGGGCCGTTCTGGCAACGCCGCCGGGAACCGATCCTGCGGCCTGCATGGATGCGGCGCGCTCGGTGTGTCCCGAGGCGGCAACGCTTGTGAGTGCCGGGGGCATCTCGGCGACGAGCAGGCACCCCACCGAGACGAACATCGTGTTTATGCTCGATACGCTCGAGCTCTACACCATCAAGCGCCGCATGCGTGCCGCACAGGCCAAGCTGCGCCAGGACCGTTCGCTCGATGATGAGGCCCGCCGCGCGCTGACCGTGCAGGCCGCGCAGGATTCGCAGCGTCAACGCGAGCTGCAAAAGTCTATCGGCGGCGTGGCGGACCCGTTCCGTTTGATCGGTCTGGAGGCCGCAGGCACCGAACAGGCCTAGATGTTGTGGTCAACCAGCGTATTCTCGCCTATATCCAGTCCTCTTTTTGGGTATAGACGTCTATGTGTGTGCTAAAGTAATGAGTCCTGTGGACTATGAAGGGAGAATCTGTGCCAAAAAAGACTGAGAGCACGGGTACTGGGCTGGAATCCTACGTTGCAAAGCTCATGGGCAACGGCTCAAACAGGACTTCGGTAACCGAGGACGAGATTCAGGTCGCCCTGAAGGATATCGATGTTTCTGACGAGCAGCTCACCGCGGTGTATTCCGCGCTGCGCAACAGCGGCATCCAGATTATCTCCGCGAGCGGTAACGACGACGCCCCCATGGACGTCGACGATGACGATAACGATACCGATACCGACGATTTCGATGACGACGACGAGCACGATTCCGGCTCGCTCGACGATCATGAGCTCAAGATGGCCCGTCAGGCCGACGCCGAGATGGGTTCTTCCAAGAGCAAGAAGAAGCGCACCGTGCGCACGTCCCGTTCACGCTCGCGCGTGCGTGGCATCGATGCCTCCACGGTGATGCTGACCGGCGATCCGGTTCGTATGTACCTCAAGGAGATCGGCAAGGTCGACCTGCTGACCGCTTCCGAAGAGGTTGATCTGGCTATGAAGATCGAGGCCGGTCTTGAGGCCACCGAAAAGCTTGAGGCTGCCGATGCCGGTGAGCTCGAGCTCACGCGTGCCGAGATGCGTCGTCTTACGCGCATTGAGAACGTCGGCCTCGAAGCCAAGCAGGCACTCATCAGCGCAAACCTGCGTCTGGTTGTCTCCATCGCCAAGCGCTATGTCGGCCGCGGCATGCTGTTCCTGGACCTGATCCAGGAGGGCAACCTCGGTCTGATCCGCGCCGTCGAGAAGTTCGACTACCAGAAGGGCTTTAAGTTCTCCACGTACGCCACGTGGTGGATTCGTCAGGCCATTACGCGCGCTATCGCCGACCAGGCCCGTACCATCCGTATTCCCGTACACATGGTCGAGACCATCAACAAGCTCGTCCGCGTGCAGCGCCAGCTCCTTCAGGACTTGGGCCGCGACCCGACCCCCGAGGAGATCGGTGCCGAGATGGACATGAGCGCCGACCGCGTTCGCGAGATCCAGAAGATCTCGCAGGAGCCCGTGTCGCTCGAGACCCCCATTGGCGAGGAAGAGGATTCCCAGCTGGGCGACTTCATCGAGGACTCCCAGGCAATCGTTCCGCCCGATGCCGCCAGCTTCTCCATGCTGCAGGAGCAGCTCACTCAGGTGCTCGACTCGCTTGCCGATCGTGAGCGCAAGGTTATCGAGCTGCGCTTTGGCCTTGTCGACGGGCATCCCCGTACGCTCGAGGAAGTCGGCCGCGAGTTTGGCGTCACGCGCGAGCGCATCCGCCAGATTGAGTCCAAGACCCTGGCCAAGCTCCGCCACCCCAGCCGCAGTAGCAAGCTGAAGGACTACATCGAAAGCTAGTCAAGCAATAAGCGCCCTCAAGCACATTCGCTCGGGGGCGCTTTCATGTAGGCGTTGGGGACGTTCTTAAACGACTAGGTCGGAAAAATTCTCAAAAAAGTTCTTGCCCTGAGCTGATTCGTCCGTATAATAAACTTCGTTGCTTGAGAGCACGCACGTATTCCTCGGTAGCTCAATGGTAGAGCACGCGGCTGTTAACCGCGCTGTTGTAGGTTCGAGTCCTACCCGGGGAGCCAGAATTTCTCAGCCCATTCTGCTGGGCTTTTTAATTCCTCGGTAGCTCAATGGTAGAGCACGCGGCTGTTAACCGCGCTGTTGTAGGTTCGAGTCCTACCCGGGGAGCCAGGTTGTAAAACCCGTCGCTTTTGCGGCGGGTTTTTTCATGCCGCGACCACTTGACTCGAACGTTGCCATATCAACATTTCGTGTCGAGGATGTAATCCCGCGACCCACCACCTCAACATGGCGCGGTCGTTGTAGAATATTGCAATGATTGCTCCCACGACATGGTGCCGCGAGCACCAGATAAGGAGATTCTTGTGTCTGAGACCATTAACGGCAGCCTGAGCGTCTCGAACGACGTTATTGCCGATATTGCCGGTTATGCCGCGATGACGTGCTATGGCGTTGTCGGTATGGCTGAGCAGCTCCAAGGCGCCGAGAGCGTGCGCCTGCTTGCCGGTCAGCGCCTCCGCAAGGGCGTGCTTGTCTCCGCCGACGAGAACGGCCTTACGGTCGATCTTCACGTCGTGCTCGAGAACGGCGTCAACATGAAGTCCGTCTGCCACAATCTTTCGAGCTCCGTTGCCTTCACCCTGCAGGAGATCGCCCAGATCGATCCCGCCAGCCTTAAGATCGGCATCCATATCGACGCGCTCAAGAGCCGTCTGAACTAGCATCCGAAAACGGAGATTCAAATACCCATGATTGCAAAGACCATTCGCACCTGTTTTCCGATCGCTGCGGCTGCCGGTTCCGGCAAGGCCGAGGAGATCAACAAGCACGTAATGGG
>URNQ01000111.1 GCA_900549245.1 uncultured Collinsella sp. | reverse complement strand
CCTCATCGAGTGCTGTCTGGAAGTCGTTCCAGGAGGCGTCGGTGTAGCCGTCGTTCTTGACGGTGCCGGCGCTCTTGATCAGGTCGGCGAGCGCGGACTTGGCCTCGCCGGTCGCCTTGGCGGCGAGGTTGGCTACGGCGCTGTTGAGCGCGTTCAGGGCCTGGGCGATGTCGTCGTCGGTGGCGGCAGCGTTGGCCTGGACGGTCTTGGCGGCGCTGAGGGCGTCGCTCATGGCGTTCCAGGAGACGGCGGTGAAGGCGCTCTGGTCGAGCTTTTCGGCTGCAGCGATGGCCTTATCGAGGTTGGTGCGGTCGGCCTTGTGGGTAAAGGTGAACTCGAGCGGATTGTTGTAGCCCGTGGAGGTCACCTTGATGGTGTAGGTGCCGTAGTTGGCAAACACCTTGGTGCCCTGCTGCTGGCCTGCGGCCTTAGGCTTGGCGCTCTGCTGACCGCCGGCGACGGCGTCGAGGTTGATGGAGCCGTCGGCGTTGATGATTTTGACGGAACCGCGGCCGGAGGCAGCGTAGTCGGTGCCGTTGACGTTGACCGTAGTGATGTTGCCGATAAAGTTCTCGACATCGTCGCCCTCGTTGGCGGCGGTGATCTTCGAGGTGCCCTCGTCAAACTTGGCGACGGTCTTGTCGGTCGTGACGGTGAACTCGCTCGTCACATCGGCATACTTGCCCGAGGCGTCGCGCGCCACGAGGGTGTGCTTGCCGGGCTTGAGGTCCTTGATGGAGAACGTGCCGTTGTCGACCGTGACATCGGCGTCGTCGAGCTTGTACTCGACCTTGAAGTCTGCCGGCAGCGTCGCCTTGACTTCGGCGGTCTCGGCATCGGCCTTGGCGTTCGCCTCGACGTCGATCTCGGACTTGGAGGCCTTGACGGGGACGTACTGGTTCATGGCAACGGTGTAGGTGCCCGTAGAGGTGTAGAACGTCACACTCTTGATGGTCTTGCCCATCATGGACTTGTAGTGCCGCGAGCTCAACGGGCTGCCGTGAGACTCGTTGACCAGGCCGCAGCTCCAGGCAATCTCCTTGCCCTTCCAGATGTTCTCGACGGTGCGCATGCCATAGCCCTCGGTGGTGCCGTCCGCATCGGCGGCATTGACCACGGCACCGTATACGGTCGCCTGGTTGCCGTCGGCGTCGACCATCTGCTCGCGCAGGTTCTTAAAGTCGATCTCGTAGTCGCCGTACTTGCTGGAGGTCTTAAAGATGGCGGTGACGTTTTCAAGTTCGGTGGCTTTCTTGCTCTCGACAGCGCCAAAGCGCAGGTTGCCCTTGGAATCGGCGGTGAGCTCCTTGTAATTGGTTGGAACCTCGCCGGCGGGCAGCACGTAGTAAGAGTAGTCCGCAGACTCAAACAGGGCGTCCTTGCCCGTGTAGGTCGTCGTGGACACCTTGCCCTTGATCGAGGTGGTGATCGTAACGGAGCTGTCGTCGGTCACACGGGTGAACTTGGACCAATCGATGTCGCCTTTGCCCACCTTGACGGCAAACGTGACGCCCGAGATATCCGTACCGTCGGAATTGACGTGGTAGGAGCCGCTCGCCAAGCTGGAGCGCGTCTTCTGCCGCGTAGCCGAGGTCACAATGTCGGTGCCGGCGTTGTTGTTCTCGGCGGCATAGAAATCGGCGTAGGGGATGTTCATGAGCACGTAGTCGCCGGCCTGGGGATACAGGCTCACGAGCGCGTCGAGCGCGCCCTGCAGGTGGGTGATCTGCTCGGCGGCCTCGGCTTCGCCCAGGTTTTTCTTGGCGAGCAGGTCCTTGGTCTCGGCAGTTTCGGTCTCGATGGACGAGGCGGTCCAGGAGTCCTCGGTGTACTTGGACTTATCGAGGGACTTCGCCTTGTCGTAGAGCTCCTGCAGCTGGGCCTTGGTGGCGTCGGTCACCGGCTCCTTGGCGCCCACGATGTTGTCATCGGTCGCCTGGAAGGTGTAGGTGTAATCGCAGTAGCCGGTACCGTTGGTGCCCTCGGGCAGCTGGCAGCGCTCGGATTTAGTGAGGCCCAGCTGAATGCCCATGGACTTGTGCATCCAGTTGTCGGCCGCGAACTTGGTGCCGTAAGTGGCAAGGGCGTTGGTGTAGGTCGCGTCGTCGCCGTAATAGGTCCAGGTGACGCTTTGCATATTGGCGCCCAGGTCGCCATAGTTGCCGTTGAGGTCTACGCGCAGGAACTCGCCGTAGGAGCCGCTCGCGTCCTTAACCGTGGGTTTAATGTCCGTGGCGGTCTTGAGCTCCTGACCCTTGATACCCGAGTCGGTGCCGGTGGTGGCGGCCGAGAAGCTGAAGGTTCCGTTATTGTTGGTCACGGTCTTAATGCCGTTGGTGTTGGCATCGACGTCCGCAACCAGGCCGGAGTAAGCCTGGAGGTTATTTTCGGTGTAGCCGCCGGCGAGCGTCTCGCCATTGGCGACAAAGCTGTGGCTCGCCTTAAAAGCCTCGAGGTCGCTGGTCTTGATTTTGACGGGAACGTACTTGAGTCCCGTGACCTCGTAGTCTTTGAGCGTGTAGCTTGCACCGTCGCAGGTCATGGCGCCGCGGTTCCACGTTACGGTCTTGCCGTCGGTCGTGGTGAACGACTTGCCGTCGGCGGCCCAGGTGGCCAGGTCAAACGTCGCGCCCTCGTTGGTATAGATGGTAGCCATGCACTGGTAGCTGCCGCGGTGCAGGCCGTGGTTGGCGGTTGCACGGGTCACCACGTCAAAAGCGCCCTTGTCGGCCTCGTTGCGGGAATCGAGCTCGCTCGACGAAGCGGAGGACCCTGCCGCCTGCACTTTTTCACCAGCCCAATACTCGGCCCACGTCAGGCCAGCGTAGCCGTAGGTGTACTCGTCGGTCGCAGGGGTCGACGGATTCTGCTCGTCATAGGCAGTCTGCAGGGCATTATCGACGGCAGCCTTGATGGCGTTGGAGGAGATGGTAGCTGTGGTCACAGCGTCGATGTTGTCGGTGTTGCCGGCCGCCTCAATCTGCGCGGGAACGCCCTTTGCCTTTCGGCTGCCCTTGACAGCAAGGTTCATCTTCTCGTAGTCGTTGTCGCCCAGGGACTCGTAGTCTGCAACATCGACCTTGGTAATCTTGCCGCCCGAGACGGTGACGGAGACGCTGACGTCGTAGGACTTGGCATCCCATTCGTCGCCCTTGTTATGCGGATCGTTGGAATCGGCCACGGCTTTGCCCGTGTAGGTTCCGTCAGCAATCTTGGACAGGTCGTACGAGGTGCCCGAGGACGCGTTTTGGCTGCTAGAATCGGTTGTGAGGAGGTTCGCCTCTTCGTTTTGGATGGAGACCGGCGCGTTGTTGGTAGCTTCGGTGCCGGTCTTCGTCATGGTTGCCGCAATTGCGGTGGTCGGGGCCATGGAGGTCACCATGGCGGTAATCACGGCTGCGCGGCATGCGTTGCTGCCAAAGGCGTTAAGATGCCGCAGCACAGCGTTCTCTTTTTGCATATTGCCTCTTTCATCAGGGGTTTTACGTCGGATGCCAATCTCCTTTCCCGTGTTAGGGCACCCGTTTCTGCATAATTGTTGCTTAAGTATCTTAAGTTTGATGTTGGTAACTTGCCAAACATTTGCCAGATAAGTTCTACTGGGTTAACAAAAATAACAGAAATTAACCTTGGGTAACTCACATACCTGCGATTGTGCGGGCGCACTTGCCGCGTATAAGCGCTACCCTAAACAGGAGTACGACAAGACCGGGAGGACGGTTATGGAAGATACGACTACCACACATGTGACGGCAGACGATATCGAGGCCGCAAACGACCTCATCGACTTTATCGAGGCATGCCCCAGCATGTTTCATACGGCGGCGACCATTATGGCCGAGCTCGACGAGGCGGGCTTTACCTACCTGCCCGAGAACGCGGCATGGGATATCGAGCCGGGCGGTCGCTATTACACGCAGCGCAACACCTCGAGCGTCATCGCCTTTAAGGTGGGCGAGGACCTGGCCGCAACCTGGGGCGAGGACGGCGTTGCCGGCGACTATCATTTTCAGCTCGCGGCGTCGCACAGCGATTCGCCGACGTTTAAGGTCAAGGCCGTGCCCGAGCTCGACGGCGCGGGCGAGACGCTGCGCCTGAACACCGAGGCCTACGGCGGCATGATCGACTACACCTGGTTCGATCGCCCACTCGCGCTGGCCGGGCGCGTGCTGGTGCGCGAGGGTGACCGCATTGAGAGCCGCCTGCTTGCCACCGAGCGCGAGGTCGCTATTATCCCGAGCCTTGCCATCCATATGAACCGTGGCGTCAACGAGGGCTTTGCTCCCAACCGAGCCGTCGACCTGTGCCCGCTCATCAGCGCCGGTGACCTTAAGCAGGGAGATTTTGACGCCCTGATCGCCGACGAACTGGACGTTGAGCCCGAGCAGATTCTGGGCCGCGATCTGTTCCTGGTCAACCGCCAGGATGCGCGCATTTGGGGCTGGGCCGACGAGTTCATCTCGACGCCCAAGCTCGACGACCTGGCCTGCGCCTACACCTCACTGCAGGCATTTTTGGGTGCCGAGAACGCGCACGACGTTTCGGTCTTCTGCTGCTTTGATAATGAGGAGGTTGGCTCCGAGACCAAGCAGGGCGCCATGTCGACGTTCTTGGCCGACGCGCTGCGCCGCATTAACGGATCGTTGGGCTTTGACGACGAGTCGTACCACCGCGCACTTGCCGCTTCGATGCTCGTGAGCTGCGACAACGCGCATGCCGTGCACCCCAACCATGCCGAGAAGTGCGATGCCCGCAACCAGGTAATGCTCAACTGCGGCATCGTCATTAAGGAAGCCGCCAACCAGCACTACTGCACCGATGCCTTTAGCCGCGCGGTGTTCCAGGCCATCTGCGATGACGCCGACGTGCCCACGCAGGCCTTCGCCAACAAGAGCGACATGGCCGGCGGCTCCACGCTCGGCAATCTGTCCAATATGCAGGCGAGTATGCATGCCGTGGACGTGGGCCTGCCGCAGCTTGCCATGCACTCGAGCTACGAGACCGGCGGCGTGCGCGACGTAATGTACGCCATCCGCGCCCTCACCGCCTTCTACGAGCGAAACCTAACCATCAACGGCGCCGAAAGCGTGGAACTCTAAAACCTGCCAAAAAGGGACAGGTTTATTTTGGCAGGTTTTATCTGGGCGAATGCCGTAATGCCAACAGCTGGACGGAATTGTTAAGACACCGCTGGTCGAGCAAACGTCAGCGAGCGACGTCCAGAGCGAACAAGTTGGCATGAAAAAAGGCGAGGCATTGACCTTCTGGTCATGCCTCGCCTTTTGAATGACAAATTGTCGTTCTGGACGTCGCGCAGCGTCGGCCGGTCCGCCGTTCGTAAGAACGGCGGAACCTAAAGGTACAGTGTGCCTCGGCGGCTTTTTGTGTACAGAGTACGGCTAATGCTTGTAAATGCTATACATGCTTTACGTATCTACCATAGAGATTTATGATAGTTTTGAAGAATTAAGGAGGGGTCATGACCACAACAGCCGCTCAGATCAACGTACGTCTCGATGCCGATCTTAAAAGGAGTGGGGACGCCGCTCTCTCCAGGGCCGGTATGACGCCGAGCCAAGCGGTACGAGCGCTCTGGCAGCTTGCGGCGTCGCTGGCCGATCGCCCCGGTGCGCTCGAGGATATCCTGCTGCCCGGTCGTGCCCGGGCGGAACAGCACGAGCGCGAAAAGGTCGCCAAACGTAAGCTCGAGCTTATGGATCAGGGGTCGAAGCTGTTCGCTGCCGCTTGCCGTGAGTCGGGAATCGATATGGTCAAGGCTCAGCCATCGGACGACGAAGAGCTCAAACGGAATGCCTATGCTGATCGCTACGGCGAGGAGATGAGCTGGCTCTATGAGTGAGGCTCCAAAGCGCATCTTGGTTGACACCAACGTGTGGCTCGATTACTTCATTCCCTCACGACGTGGTCGTTCGGTGGCGATCGAGTTTTTACGCGATGCATGCACGGCGCAGGTGGATTTGCTGTATGCGGCGACATCGTCCAAAGACCTGTTCTATTTAATTTCCAGCGAACATAAGGCATGGTATCGACGAGAGCACGGTTCGCTTTCCCAGTATGCCGCTACGGCAGCGACATCGCTTGCATGGGATTGTCTTAGCGTGCTGTCGCAGCTTGCCACGCCAGTGCCCTGTGACCTGAGCGACATATGGATGGCGAGCAGGCAGCGTGAACTCCATAGCGATTACGAAGACGATTTAATCATTGCGGCGGCGATACGCGCTCAGGCGGATCTACTGGTCACCAACGATGTCAA
>URNQ01000110.1 GCA_900549245.1 uncultured Collinsella sp. | reverse complement strand
TGCGGCTCCAATACGCACCAAGTCGGGAAGATAGATGTCCTCGGTCGAGGGCGACGACGTGCGCAGCGCGCGGCGCTCTTCATCGGGATCGAGGTCCCTCCAGCTGATGTAACCCATTTGTCGGCGCTCGGCGCGCATCATGCGTAGCGCCGAGGCACCCGTCAGAATTACGGAAGCCGCTAGCTGTTCGCTTGTCGGCTCGTTGCGCCGCTCAATCTTCACTGCCACAAAACCACCCCTACCAAACGCGTGCGATAGCGAGGCCATCAACGGCCGCGGCACCGGCGCGCTTGAGTTCCGCCGAAGCCGCGGCCATCGTCGCGCCCGTGGTGATAACGTCATCGATAAGCAGCAGGCGGCGGCCGTGCACGTCCTCAACCGTCTCGTACATGCCTTGGGCACGCTCGCGGCGCTCCTCACGACCGAGTTCGCGCTGGTCGCCATGCCCGTACTTGACGAGAGCATCGAGCAGGGGAACACCCGACAGCTCGCAAAATGGACGCGCAATAGCCTCCATATGATCAAAACCACGCCGCCGAAACGCTGCCGCCGTCGCAGGCACAAACACCACCGCATCCGCACCGGACAGCACACCTCCTAAGCGTTCGGGCGCTACGACCTGGGCATGCAGGGCGGTGTCGTAGAGCAGCTCCGCCAGATACGGAGCCAGACGTCGCTCGCCCGCATCCTTGTACGCTTTAATGATGCGCGGCAGCGGATGCGCATAGACGGCGCACGCCAGGCAGCGATCGAGCGCCTCCGCCATTGCCGAGGACGTGCTCTCGACCGAACACTCAGTGCACAGCAAATCCCCAAACGGGGCGCCGCATCGGGTGCAGCTATGACGTGGGTCGATGAGCGTGAGCGCAGCCAGGCAGTCTTGGCAAATAAGCGTACCGGCGCGCTCGCAGCCGGCACATCGTGTTGGCGACAATGCCTCGAGCGCCTCGCGTGCCACCCGCTCGGCAAACGGTAGCAATTCGTCCGCAAACGGTAGGGCGCCGGCGCCCTGCAGGCGGCTCAATATGTTCAGATGGCTCTTCAAGACACAACCCTCCCTACGTTCGGTCGCAGGGAGGGTTGTTGATTCAGCGCTATGGTACCCCGACGCGTTTGGGGCCAGGCGGGTTAAATCCGTTTGCGGGCGCTATTCGCCGGTGGGCGGTTGCGGTGCGGACGAGTTTTGGGTCGAGCCCTCGCCACCATCTTGACGCGGCCTGCGGGAACGACGACGGCGACGGCGCTTTTGACCCTGGTCGGCCGAACCCTCGCCACCACGATCTTCACGCGACTCGTGTTCGTCGCGAGCAGCGCCGCGCACGGCCTTGGCAGCCGCCCCTCCGCCATCTCCGGGGCGACGACGTGTGACCTTGACCTCGCCATCCGAGACCTGATCGGCCACAGAGGGCACCGAGGGCTTTTGCTGCGTGCCCGAGGAATGGCGACGACGCGGACGCGGGGTGCGCTCGTCATCGTTGCGCTGCTTGCCACCCTTGTCGGCAGGCGCATCGGAACCCGAACCACCCTTGGGGGCGGCACCGGCTTTCCGGGCGGGGCGGGGAGGGTCGCTCGACAAAGGGCGACGGCGACGGCGCGTGGGATTCATGCCACCGCCGCGATTTTGCTGCTGAGGCTGCTGGGCCTCGCGCTCGCGGGGGGAGTTCTTGCCTGCAGGAGCGGCCTCGCCGGCATCGCCCGAACCCGAGCGCTTGCGGCGGCGACGTCCACCGGCAGCCTCCTCAGCCTCGGGTGCCTCGGCCTTGCCGCGACCCTTACCGCGGCCGCGACCCTCGCCCTGGCTCTGACCGGCACGGGTATCGGCGTCCGCATCGCGACGGCGGCGCTTGGGCATCGTCGTCCCCGCCAGACGGTCGGCGCTCGACAGGCCATCGCCCACGTCGACGCCGTTCTCGCGATCGAGTTCCATGAGCGCCAGGCGCATCTCGGGCGACTCGATGCGCTCGAGCACATCGCGCGTCACGCAGTCGGGGCGGCAATTGCAGCCCTGCTCGGCAGCCTTCTTTTTGCAGCCCTCCGAGCACGTCATATCGGCCAGGTTGACCTTAAAGACCTTGCCGTTCTCCAGGCGCAGCACCAGCTGCTCGCGCGGCGTGTCATATTCCTGAATACGCGCCTTGCCGAGCGGCGTATCGATAAGCGTCTTCTTTTTGGGCGCGCGGCTCTTAAAGTCCTTGTAGGCCTCGAACTCGTAGCGCAGGCAGCACATCAGGCGGCCGCACACGCCGCTGATCTTGGAGGAATTGAGCGGCAGGTCCTGCTCTTTTGCCATGCGGATCGAGACGGGCTCAAACTGTCCGCCAAAGCGCGTGCAACAGAGCTCCTGGCCGCACTGGGCATAGCCGCCCACCAGGCGGGTCTCGTCGCGCACGCCGATCTGGCGCATGTCGACGCGAATGTGCAGCGTCGAGGACAGATCCTTGACGAGCTGGCGAAAATCGACGCGCTCCTCGGCGGCAAAGTAGAACACGGCCTTCTCGCCGCCAAACAGGTACTCGACGCCGACCGGCTTCATCTCGAGGTCGAGCTCTTTGACCAGACGGCGGAAATCGACCATGGCCTCGTCACCCTGGATGGCCAGGTCGTCGGCAAGCTGCAGGTCGATGTCGCTCGCCACACGCAGCACGGGCTTGAGCGGCTGACCGATCTCGTCTTGCGGTACCTCGAAGGGATCAGCCGTGACCAGGCCGATCTCGGTTCCGCGCTCGGTGGAGCAAATAGCGTAATCTGCCTCGAGGATATCCAGGTCCTGCGGGTCAAACCACAGGTCGCGCGAGGCGTAGGTAAACTTAACGGGTACGACTAACGGCATTTCAGTGCCTTCCTGATATCGAACAGCATGACCTCGATGGCCAGCTGGGGAGTAACGTTTCTGGCGATGTTGCGCTCGGCGGTCGCGACCGCCTCGAGCGCCTGGGTGGCACCCGCAACATTGGTCGCGGCGGCAAGCCGACCGATCGTGTCGCGCACGTCCTCGTTCACCACGTCGGCTGCCTCGTCCTGAAGTGTCAGCAGCACGTCGCGCATGAGCGTCCGCGCGCTCGCCAGCGCTTCCATGATACCCGAACGCTCGCGCGCGTTGAGTTCGCGCTTGTTGCGGTCCTCAAGCTGCTTCAATGCTCCACGCGACAGGTAGTCGGCGTTTTGCTCGAGTACCTTTTCCTGCGTGGACTTGACCTCGGCGAGCGGCGCCTTAACGGCGACGATGAGCGACTTGGCGCGACTGAGCACGTCGGCCTCGTCGGCGGCAATGAGTGAGTCGATGGCACGGACCATCTGACGGCGGGCGTCTTGGCGCTCGGCGCTCTTAAGAAACTCGATGCCGCGTGTGGGGCTTCCCGCCACGGCGACCGCCATGCGGCAACGCGCAGGGTCCTGACCGGTGGCGCGGCTCACGGCCTGCGCGGCGACGGGGGGCGATCCCAGCCGAAACGGCACGCACTGGCAACGACTCACGATAGTGGGCAGCATCACGTCGGCCGAGGTACCCAACAGGATGAACATGACGCCCTCGGGCGGCTCCTCGAGCGTTTTGAGCAGCGCGTTGGCGGTATTGGCGCGCAGCTGCTCGGCACGGTCGATGATGTAGACCTTTGCCTTGGCGCGGATGGGCGCCAGCGGCACGTCATCGAGCAGCTCGCGGGTCTGGGCGATGAGGTAACCCGTGGCGCTCTCGGGCGTGTAATAGTGCACGTCAGGATGCGTATGCCGAGAGACGCGCACGCAGCTGTCGCATGCGCCGCAGCCGTCCTGCTCGCACAGGAAGGCTTGGGCGAGCGCCCACGCGGCGTCGAGCTTGCCCGCGCCGGGCGCGCCCAAAAACAGGTAGGCGTGCGATGCGCGACCGCTAGCGACGGCATTGGTCAAAAAGTCGCGCACGCGCTCTTGGGTGTCGAGCTTGGCCAGCAGGCTTGCCTGAGCGGGGGCCATGTTACTCGGCCTCCTTGGCAAGCGCGGCGGCGACGGCTTCCTGCGGAATGTCGAGACCGTACGCGCGAACCTGCTCGACCGTCTTCTCGAAGACTTCCTCGATGGGCGCGGTGGCGTCGATGAGCTTTACGCGGTTTGGCTCCTCGGCGGCAATGGCGCAAAATCCCTGGTAGACGCGCTCTTGGAAGGCCATGCCCTTGGCCTCCATGCGGTCGGCCGCACCACGGGCGGCCATGCGCAGCGCCGCTTGCTCGGGCGTGATGCGATAGACGAGCGTGAGCGCCGGATGCGTACCCGCGACGGCCAGGTTGTTGGCGTCGCGCACCATCTGGCGATCGAGGCCATCGGCAAACGCCTGGTAGCAGGTCGTGGAATCGTAGAAGCGATCGCACAGAACCACCTTGCCGGCTGCGAGCGCGGGAGCGATGACTTCGTGCACCAGCTGGGCACGCGCAGCCTCGTAGAGCAGCAGCTCGCAGGTATCGCCCATTGCCGTGTTGGCGGGGTCGAGCAGCAGAGCGCGAATCTTTTCGCTGATGGCGGTGCCGCCCGGCTCGCGCAGAGCTACGACCTGATAGCCGGCAAGGTCGAGCGCGCGGGCCAGCAGGCGCGCCTGCGTGGACTTGCCGGCGCCGTCGACGCCCTCGAGCGTAATGAAGCTATGTTGAGCGGGCTCAAAAGCCATGGGCGCAGCCCCTTCCTACAAGGCGCGAAAATGCAAGTTATAGCAACCAAGCCATGATACCCCAGTGCTCGGTGCGTCCCAAATCCCACCTAGCCAATGGCTACTCAGGCGGCAGTTAGGGACGTTCCTAAACTGCCGGCCGAAAAGGAACGTCCTCAACTGCCGGCTTTTTGGGGTACTGGGTATAATCGTCGTATTGCATTGAAATGTGGCGAAAGGAGTGGCAATGTCTCGGTATTGCGCCTCGTGCGGCAAGCTTCTTGCAGATGATGCCAAGTTCTGCACCTCGTGCGGTGCACCCGTTGAGCAAACAGCCGCGAGCGATAGCCAGCCCGCTTTTGAGCAGACCGGCTCCCTTGATACGCCGCAAGCCAAGGCGGACGACCCCCTCGCCTATAGCCCCGACCCCGCCGCAGGGACCGAGGCCGTCGAGACCACGCAGCGCATACCCGTCGCGAGCGGCTCGCCCCAACAGCAGCCGGCTCCCGTATACGCGCCCGCTTCGCCACAGACCCCCGCTCCCAAAAAGAGCGGCACCGGGCCGCTTATCGCCGTTATTGTTGTGCTGGTGGCGATCATCATCGCCCTGGTCGTTTTCTTTGTGATCAAGCCTTTCGACAACGCCGCCACGCAGACGACTGCCGCGGTAGCTAAGCTGCACCATGACGTCGACGACGATGACCTAAAGCCTCTCGGCGATCCCAACAGCCTGTACGACGATGATGACGATGACGACGAGGATGGCGGCGAAGCAACGCTCTCCGAGCAGAACCTCTACCGTCGCCTGAGCGAATACTACGACCTGCTCGAAGATCTCGACAGCCAGGTCCGTGGCTGCGCGCAGAACTTCAACGGCAACTATCTGGAAGAGGATCGAACCACCCGTCAAAATCTCGCCGACGTCGCCGAGCGCACGGAGGACACCATCGAGCAGTATTACGACATCGTCGAGGACCTGGACGTCCCGACGAGCTCCAAGAACTACAGCTCCTGGAAGGACATCATCGCCCTGTACGACGACCTGGATCACCGCATTGACGCAATCTGTGATGCCTGGGAGATCAGCCTGAAATACGCCAAGCCTGCGGACCACAAGAATGAGATCGTGGCGCCGCTGTCGCGCGACAACGTGGCGGGTACCAATGACAATAAGTACCGCCTAGACTTTGAGGAGCGCTATCCCGGCGCCAAACCCGTCGAGGTGAACTAGCGCTTTGTCGTTCCCGAGCCGGCAGTTAGGGACGTTCCTAAACTGCCGGCAGAAAAAGAACGTCCCTAACTGCCGGTCAAAAAAACGAGCGAGGATCGCGGGGTCCTCGCTCGTTTTTTTGGGCAATGTTTCGACTGCGCCGTTACTTGTCGGCGGCTGTTTTCTTGGCAGTCGACTTCTTCGCGGTCGTCTTTTTGGCGGCAGTGGCTTTCTTAGCCGTCGTCTTCTTGGCCGCCGTCGTCTTCTTTGCCGTGCTCGCTTTGGTTGTGGTCTTGCGACCGCGGGCGGGCTTCTTCTCCTTGGTCGGGCAGTCCATGTTCACGCAGATACGCCACGGACCGCGCGCCGTGTTGACCACCACGATGGGGGCGCCGCACTCGGGACAGGTCTCGCCCGTCGCCTCGAGCTTGCCACGCGCCGGCAGCGGATAGCTCACGCCCCAGGCTACGGCCGTCAAGGTG
>URNQ01000109.1 GCA_900549245.1 uncultured Collinsella sp. | reverse complement strand
CGGCTCGAAGCAGCTCCGCAGCATGCCCCACCCCCCCACCCCCGCCATCATCATCGGCAAGTCCGACATCAACGAGGGCACCGTCGAGCAGACGGTCGCCTACCTGGAGAAGCACGAGCTCGTTAAGTGCTCCGTACTCGATGGTTCCAGCCTTTCTGCCCGCGAGGCCGCCGAAGATCTCGCCGATCGCTGCCACGCCGAGGTCGTCCAGGTCATCGGCCGCAAGTTCTCGCTGTATCGCGAGTCCTCGCGCAAGGACATCGAGAAGATTAAGCTCGTCTAAGAGCCGACGATCCGGCGAGCCAACATACATCAAGCTTGCGAGCGTCCGAGCAATTCGGGCGCTCATTTTTTATCGCTCGACGAGCACGCGGTTAAGCCTGCCCTCTACCAAGCGCTCGTACAGACGCCGCGTCTCGGGCTCGGGCACGCCATTGACCTGCTCCCTCAGGTGATGCATATGCCCACTGTACAGCTCGACGATATCGCGTCGTCGCCCCGCCGCACCGTAGACGCGCATAGCGCAACGCACCATGTCCTCGCGCGTTGTCTCTTGCCGCAGCCCCGACTCCACCAGCCATACCGCCGACTGTAGGTCGTTTTCTTCTAGGGCGGCATTCGCGCCCCGAATCATGCAGTCGATATACTTCGATTCCATAATGCGCCGCATACGCAAAAAGTAAGTGGGATTACAGCCATTGGGAACATACAACGGGCCGGCGTAGAGCTGCTCGATCTTAAGGCACAGCTCGACCAGATGGGGCCCGCGCGCACCCGTGCGATTTCCCAAAACTTCGCGGCTTATCTGATCAAACAACCGCACGTCAGTCTTGACGTAATCGCCGTTAAGCCCAATGCACTCGTTTTGGATCAGCACACACGACTTGCCGTCCGGTGTCGGCCCCAAGGCCGAACGCAGGCGCGATATCGTCGAGTACAGATTGTTACGAGCGCTATTGAACTCGGCATGGGGCCACAGCTCCATAGCCAGCGTCTCGCGGTCGACCAGTGTATCCATGCCCAGCGCAAGTCGCTCGGCAAGCGTCGCCGCTTTCTTGCGGCGCCACATCTTATCCGTGATGGGAAACCCGTCGCGCTCGGCGCGAAACGCCCCAAACATGCGGATCTCGATATGGCCAATCACATCGACACCCTCGGCATCGCCGGCCTGGAACAGACGCTCGCCTTCGCCCTCAAAGTCGTCACGCAGCGAATACCGCGACAGCTCGCGCACCGGGAGCTTCTTTCGAATTCTAGCAGCCGGCTCACCCAGACAATGCATCGCAAGACGCGCAAACAGCCGATACGACGGATCCAAAATCCCCGGGCGGTTCATGGACATCCAGGCTGCAAGGTCGCTATCGCGGCCCGCGGAGGCCAAATGCAGCGCCACCATCCAAGCCTCGGCACCACCGACCTGCGTCCGACTCAAATCGAGCAGCTCTGCCTCTTCGCGCACCGATACCATCGATGTATTGCGTAAGTACGCCGCGCGCTCTAGCAGCAGCGCGTTGTCGCGTATGTATCCAATCGATTCCTCGGCAAGCCTAAGCACCTGCACCGCACGGAATTTGGCATTGACCGGACGCCCCTCAGCCAACGACTGCCAGCCTTCTAGTATCAAGCCAAACAACTGGACTTGATTGTCACGCACACGCACGGCAAAACGGTCGAGCTCATTGAATGCCTGCTCGTCGGTCACCGGCATGCCGGCAAACAGGCGCCGCGCCGATAACACCATGCGCACCCAGATGGCGAGCGCTCGGATTCCACGCGCTTCGAGTGCCTCGAGCGTCAGAGCCATCTCGTCATCACGCTCGTCAGTCCCCGCATACGACCCATCAAATAGCTCCGTCAACATGCGGTCCGCGCGCACAAACGTCCCCGCGATATCGAGCTCACAATCGTAGGCTTTATCCGTTTTGAGCCCCGCGAGGATCTCGCCACCCTTCGCCCGCTCGGTCAGTCCATGCTTTATCTCGACATGTGCGGACAGCATGTCGAGTGCGGCACAAGACGCCTCGCTTTCCAACGCCGTATGGCTTGCCGGAAGCCCCAGACCACTATCTCCATAACAGGCGGCCGTAAACGCGTGCGCCACCTTCCACGACACGGGATCGAGCTCGCAAATCGCTTGTTCGCCCGCACGCTCGATAATTGAGGCCATATACCGCGCAAGCTTTGTATTGGAGACGCTCACCGCCGCCAGATAGATGCCGAGCGCCTCGTCAGGCGTCGGCTCCGAGGCCCGGTCATCTGCCTCGGTCTTTCCCAGCGCCGCGCGGCAGACATCCCCTCCATGCCCCGTCAGGGCCAGATCGACCCCATACTGCCCGGCAAGCTCCAACACCGCACTGCGGTCCAAAAACGCGTCGGCGAGGTCCATCGCGGTATCGCAGCGCCCCGCTTTAATCAATATACGCGCCGCCCGCACAACGAGTTCGGGGCGAATTTCGGCGACCAGCTTGCGCAATCGCAGGCGTGCGTTGTCCTCGGTACCCAAGCAGGTAAAGCGCCGGTCTGCCGGATCAACGCCAAAAATGGGATAATCGCGGACAAGATAGGACTGGTCAATCGCCGAAAGCCTAACACCGCAAGCCTCGAGCTCCGAAATATTGCCCTCACCCATTAAGACCATCAAGCATGCCACACTAAACAGGGCGTTGTTCTCGAGCGACGCCAGATCAACAAGTGCCGCACCGTAGATATTGACGATCTCGTTTTCGAGCATCTGGGCAACGTCTCCCTGCCCGTATAGTCCCGACTGCATAGCCGAGACGAGCTCGGGCACGCCCTGCGTAAGCTGATAGAAGTCGAGCGACGTGCTGATCGAAAACGCCGATGCCCACGCCGAATACTCATAGGCATGCACCTTGAGCATCTGCGCGTTGACTTTAATCGAATCGCCCAGTCCGTGAATCAGCTGGCGATTCGAAGGACGGCAGCTCATAAAGACCCCAACCCCCATAGCACGCAGGGTTCGGATTCGGTCGATCAGCTCCTCGTTCTCGCTCTGGCTGAGGTTAGGCACGTTATCGATTGCAATCAGGGAGTGCGGCTTGTCCTTAAGCTCTTCGGTAACGACCTCGAGCTGCATAAACACCTCGCGCCCAATGGCGCGGTCTGCCTCGATGATCCGCACAGGACCTCGCGTCGGATCGCTTTTAACCTCTTGGGCATACTGCAGCAGCACCGAGGTTTTCCCAAAGCCATCAGGCGCGTAGAGGACTACGATGCCGGCCTTTCGGCCCTTGGCGATAAGTTCGTTCATCAAGCGATCGCGCCGCACCATATAGCTACTGCCCAGCGGCATAAGCTCGAGGTCGTCCGTATTGCCCAAATCGTTAACCATGCCCGCTCCTCAACTCGACCACATGGACACCGTAACGCTAGACCATATGTATCGCTAGATGAATAGAGCGATGCTACGGTTTAGGATGTTTGCTGGTACGCAAATGGCAAGTTTTTGTTCAGCGTGGTCCGATTGAAACTTATCCCCCAACCAATCAGTCTTTGCGCAGGTCAATGCGCTTGCCAGCTTGTCCCATCCTTTGGCAGTTTACCTTAAATGAGCGCTGTTCAATTGTGTTGCGCAACTCACCTAGCGCCAGCTACCGTCTGCGACCTTTTCATAGCATTTATGCATAGTATCTGTTATGGAATGAATCATGCTGCACCAGACGCACCCGTCAAGTTCGCGGCAAGGTTTTCGTCAAGCACACGGCGTGCACTCAGAAAAAAGGCCCCCGCAAAGCGGAGGCCTTCGGCAAAGCTATGTCGAGGTGATAGGCTTTCGCTACTCGCAGAGCGAAAGGGCGGCCTCGTCGGCAACGACAACGCAGTTGGTGTGCAGCTGCAGGATCGAGGCAGGGCACTCGGGGGTAACCGGACCAAAGCACATGTCATGCACGGCTTGGGCCTTGGCCTCGCCATTGGCGACAACCAGGATCATGCGGGCATACATGATGGTCTGAGTGCCCATGGTGTAGGCCTGACGAGGCACGTCGTCGATGCTGTCAAACAGGCGGCTGTTGGCCTGAATAGTGCTCTCGGTAAGGTCGACACAGTGCGTACCCTTGGAGAAGTGATCATCGGGCTCGTTGAAGCCAATGTGACCGTTGTTACCGATGCCGAGCAGCTGCAGATCAGGGTAACCGGCAGCAGCGACGATCTTGTCATACTCAGAGCAGGCAGCGGCAGCGTCAGGATTGGAGCCATCGGGCACATGCGTGTTGTTCAGGTCGATGTTAATGTGATCGAAGAAGTTCTCACGCATAAAGTAGTGGTAGCTCTGGGGATCGTCGTGCGAAAGGCCACGATACTCGTCGAGGTTGTAGGTGCTGACCTCGGCAAAGTCGACGTCACCCTTCTTGTACCAAGCGGCGAGCTGCTTGTAGGCGCCAATCGGAGTGGAGCCGGTGGCAAGACCCAGCACGCAATCGGGCTTGAGAATAACCTGGGCCGAGATGATATTGGCGGCCTTGCGGCTCATATCCTCGTAGTCTTTAGCTTTAATGATCTTCATTACGCGTCCTTTCTCGTACAAGAGAGGCAAGGCTCCCCTTACAAGCACTTGCCCGCGGCCCGCGTCGGCCGCAACCAACGTGTGCGGCCACCAGGGCGAGGTCGCGTAATGTATGTGTCTCGTGTCTACCCGCGTCGAGGCCCCTGCCCGTCCACGGTGACCCAAAGCTGTTTAGCTTCGGACAAATCCCATCTTGCCACGGAGGGCGCCCCGTTTCAAGGGCGCCCTCCGTAAACGTGTTTGAATTGTAGGCTAAAGGCAAAGCGGAGCGACTAGCGCTCACGCGCGACGATGAGCTGGTCCATCTCCTCGACATGCTCGCCAACGGAGCCTTTGATGCTCGAGAACTCAACGGAGTTGCACACCAAGATGGGAACCGTCACATCGTAACCCTCGGCAGCAATTGCCTCGCGATCGAACTCGATGAGCACATCGCCCTTATGGACGATGTCACCCACTTGCGCATGTACAGTAAAGTGCTTGCCCTCGAGCTGAACAGTGTCCAAACCAACGTGGATGAGCACGTCCAAGCCATCGACCGTGTTGAGCGCAACGGCGTGACCCGTGGGAAAAATGGCCTCGACCTTGGCGTCTGCCGGCGCAATCACACGCGTACCCGTAGGCTGAATGGCAACGCCCTGGCCCAAAAGGCCGGTGGCAAACGTCTGATCGTTTACCTCGGAGAGCGGAATGACGTCGCCCGAGATGGGAGCATCCAGCGTAAGGACTCGACCACGCATACCAAAAGACCTTAGGACTTTAGTGAACATGCTCCCCCTCGGACATACCAATCAATCAAAATTGCTTTAACAGTTTACCACTTGGCACCCGTTTTTGACCATTAGGGAAGTTCACGCTTGACAACCTCGACGATGTCGTCGACAACGCGCTGGGTGAGCTCGTGCGTCTCCGCCTCGGCCATAACGCGAACCAGCGGCTCGGTACCGCTCGGGCGCACCAAGATGCGGCCGCGGCCGTTGAGCTCCTTCTCGGCGGCAGCGACGGCGTCCCAAATGGGCTGGCAATCGTCCAGGCCGGCCTTGTTGTCCGAATGCACGTTGACGAGTACCTGCGGGTACTTCTTCATGATGCCGGCAAGGTCGGTGAGGGTGCGGCCGGTGCGCTTGAGCACGGCCAGCAGCTGCAGGGCCGTCACCAGCCCGTCACCGGTGGTGTTGTGCTCCAGGAAGATGATGTGGCCGGACTGCTCGCCACCGATGACGGCGCCATCCGCGAGCATGCGCTCAAGAACATAGCGGTCGCCCACGGCGGTCTGGACCATCTCGAAGCCCTGCTCCTTCATTGCGATGGAGAAGCCCAGGTTGCACATAACGGTCGAGACGATCTCGGAATTGGCGAGCTTGCCGCGAGCAGCCAGGTCGGAGCCGCAGATGGCAAGAATGTAGTCGCCATCGATCTCGTTGCCCTCGCTGTCCACGAACAGCACGCGATCGGCGTCGCCGTCGTGGGCCAGGCCGATGTCGGCGTGGGTTCGCAGCACGAGCTCGCGCAGGGGCTCAAGGTGCGTAGAGCCGCACTCAACGTTAATGTCGGTGCCGCAGTAATCGGTGTTGATGGCATGGACCGTGGCGCCCAGGCGCTGCAGCGCGGCGGGCGTGGTCTGGCAGGAAGCACCGTGGCCGCAGTCGACGGCAACAACCAGGCCATCGAGTTTAAGGCCGTCGAGCGTGCTGATGGCATGATCGACATAGGCCTTGCGGGCGTCTTTCATCTTGATGATATGACCCACACCGGCGCCGGTCGGCAGCGTGTCGGCAGCCACGGCCCCCTCGGACACAACCCAGGCGCTACACGCGTCT
>URNQ01000108.1 GCA_900549245.1 uncultured Collinsella sp. | reverse complement strand
TCGCGCGGAGCCGCGGTCAGCAGCGAGGTGCGGCAAACGTTTCCCAACGTCCGAACAAGCAGCATCAGCAGCGCCAGGCAAATGGCAATGCGCCCAAGCAGCCCCCCACGCACGCTCGAGGCGATCGCGGCCCCGCACGCAAACCCGCCGAGAACAATAAGTCGGGCAAAAAGACGACGCTCTTTGTCGTTCTGGGTCTTATCGTCATTGTCTATATCGTAGGCGTCGTAGCGTTTTCGCAGGTAGCCTATCCCAACACCACTATCGCCGGCGTCGATGTCTCGTTCTCCAACGCTTCGTCTGCCGCCACCAAGGTCAACTCGGCTTGGAAGCACTATAAGCTCACCGTGACAGGCGATGACTTTAGCTGGACCTATCAGCCCGAGTCCGATGAGCCCATTGTCGACGGCGAAGCTGCCGCAAAAGAGATTATCAGCCGCAACGAAGCCATTGTATGGCCGGTTCGCCTTGTAGAATCCTTAAGCGGAAAGACCAAAACAACCGCTAGCTCCAACGAAGTCGATCTTGATCAAGACGTCGACCTGTCCATGCTCTCCGACACCTTTGACCAAAAGCAGTTTGAGAAGGATCTGGGCGCCGCCATCGACGAGTTTAACGAGGGGCGTTCGGGCGCGTTCGAGGCCAATAGCTCCTATGACGAGCAGGCCGGCAAGTTTACCGTCGAGAAGGCGCGCTCCAACGAAAAACTCAACCGCGAGCATGTCATTAAGTATGCCGAGCTCGAGCTTGCCTCGCTGGCCGAGACCGTAGATCTTTCCAAGCTCGGCAACGATGCCTATGAGCCGCTCAATGGAACGCTGACCGATGATCAGATTCAGTCTGCATGCGATGCCGCCAACAACTTCTTGGGCGTCAACGTGACCCTCAAGCTCAACGGCGAGGATGCCGGCAAGGTTGATGGCAGCTCCGTGTTGCAGTGGATCAGCTTTGCCGATCCGGCCAACCCCACGCTCGATACGTCGCAGATCAGCAGCTGGGCAGCCGAGCTCGCCAACGGCTTTAATACCGTGGGCTCCACTCGCTGGTGGACGCGCGCCGATGGCAAGCAGTGCGCCGTCGAAGGCGGCGACTTTGGTTGGTCCATCGACAGCAGCTCGCTCGCCAAGCAGGTCGAGGACGCCATCAACAACAAGCAGACCGGCGAAATCGAGATCAAGTACTCCCAGAAGGCCGACACATTTACCGCCAAGGGCGAGCCCGACTGGAAGGCCTATATCGACGTCGACCTGTCCGAGCAGCATGCGCGCTACTACGACGAGAGCGGCAACATCGTGTGGGAGGCCAACTTTATCTCGGGAAAGCCGGGCGAGGACGCCACGCCCGAGGGCGTCTGGCAGATCGACAGCAACGATGGCGCCAGCAAACTCATCGGTGCCAAGGACCCCGAGACCGGCAAACCCAAATACGAGAGCCCGGTAAGCTATTGGATGCCATTTGAGGGAAACATGGTCGGCTTCCACGATGCAACGTGGCAAAACGACAAGAGCTTTGACGACCCCAACTCCTACAAGTGGTGCGGCAGCCACGGTTGCATCAACCTGCGCCTGGCCGACGCCAAGGCACTTCACGACTGCATCAAAGTCGGCCTGTGCGTGGTTGTCCACTCGTAGCGCAACGTGCGCATTCATACAACGTGGAACCGCTACGACCAATCTAACAGTTCCGAAAGAAACCGTCCTATGCGCCCGCCCCAACCGATGGGCGCATATACTTATCGAGGTTCTTTCTATAAAGGAGACGCTATGCCGAATGTCCCCACGATCGCCCCGGGCCCGGATGATACCGAGCACACGCCCGAAGGTGCCACCGAAACGATTCCTCTGATTACTGACGTACATGCCGACAAGGAGAACGGACGCACGAACGATACGGCCGAGATTTCCGATGAAGAGGCATATGCCAAGCTCAAGGCAAAACGTACCGAACGTCGACGCAAAAAGCTGATTCGACGCGGTATTGCCGCCGGCGTCGTGGGTGCCATCGCACTCATTGCCATCGTCGCAACCCTGGTTATCAATGCGCAGCCACAGGGCGCTAGCGAGCCTATGACCGACATGGTGACCGAGGGAACGTATACCACAACGGTCGAGGCGAAAGGCCAGCTCAAACCCATTTCGTCCTCAGTGGTCTCCCCTTCTGTCGACGGCACGGTCGATTCGATCAACGTGCAGGCAGGCCAATCCGTCAACGAGGGCGACGTGCTCATGACCATTAAAAACGACGAGCTCGATCGCAACGTTGCCGAGGCGCAGCGTGCAGTTGCAGCCGCTCAGGAAGACCTCACCAACGCGCAGAAAGCCGCAGCTGCCGCGCAGGCCACCCCAACGACGGACATCGATGGAGCTTCCGCAGCGGCTGGCATCTCCGCCGCATCAGCGGACACGAACGCCGTATCGGCCGCTCAGCGCAGTCTCGCATCGGCCCAGGCAAACCTCGATCAGGCGAACGCCAAGGCCGCCAGCCGTACGGTAACGGCCCCGAGCTCGGGCAGCATCGTGGAGCTCAACGCCAAGGTGGGCGCCACGGTAACAGGCGGCATGATCATGGGCGAAAGCGATACGAGCGGCGGCAAGCAGTGCATGCAGATCGCCGACCTGTCCAAGATGAAGGTGACCGTGCAGGTGGGCGAAAAGGACATCGCCAAGATCGCCGTTGGGCAGAGCGCCAACGTCACCTATCCCGCGTTTCCCGATATCGTGAGCCAGGGAACGGTCACGGCCATCGCTTCGGTGGCAAACTCCGACTCCAACTCCGGCGGCGGCAGCGTAACCTATAACGTCGACATCCTCATCGAAGCACCCGACAGTCGCCTTAAGCCGGGTATGACGGCCGAGGTCTCGGTGGTGACCGAGCAGCTCGACGATGTGGTGATGGTGCCGACCATGGCGCTGATGACCGAAGATGGCGAGCACTATTACGTCAATCTGGCCACCGATTCGGAAGGCAAGAAGACGCGCCGCGTGAAGGTGACCGTCGTGACGCAAAACGACAACGAGGCTGTAGTCGGTAAGACGCAGGTCAAGCGCGACGACCAGGGCAACGAGATCAACCCAGACGTCCCGGTTACCAAGTTACGCGACGGCGACACCATCGTGACGGATGCCGGCGCAGGCATGACGGCAGACGGCGGCGACAATATGTCTGCCGACGAGGGCAAGTAATGCGTCCCGTCATCGACATCCGCAACGTGCACCGCATCTTTGAGAGCGAGGCCGGTTGCGCCCACATCCTGCACAACGTGAGCCTGGCGGTGAACCCCGGTGAGTTCGTCGCCATCACCGGCCCCTCGGGCTCGGGCAAGTCGACGCTCATGAACATCCTGGGCTGCCTGGACAAGCCGACGGCGGGTGATTATTTCCTGCAAGGGCTCAACGTCGCCGAGCTCGACGATGATGAGCTCACCGAGGTGCGCGCGTTGAGCATCGGCTTTGTCTTTCAGAGTTTTAACTTGCTGCCGCGTCTGACGGTGATCGAAAACGTCATGCTGCCGCTGTCCTACACCAATGTGCCGCGTAGCCAGCGCGAGATGCGCGCCGTGCACGCGCTGCAAGCCGTCACACTGCCGGTCGACCATTGGGACCACCGCATATCGGAACTCTCGGGCGGACAGATGCAGCGCGTCGCCATCGCGCGCGCCCTCGTCAACGACCCGCCCATCATTTTGGCCGACGAGCCAACGGGAAATCTAGACTCGACAACCGGGGCGCTCGTCATGGAAACCTTCCACAAGCTCCAGAAACGCGGCAAGACCATCGTACTCATTACGCATGACCCCGGCATCGCCGCCGAGGCCGATCGAGCCGTAACCATCCGTGACGGGCGAATCCATGACGGCGCATATGTCGCGCATACACCGAATACGTTACGCGGGGCCGTCAAAAACCTGCCCGAGATTTCTGCAACCACCAATCAGCCGAAAGGAGCGAAGGCATGAGCACCCGCGATCTTGTCCAAGAAGCCCTTCACTCGCTCGAGGCCAACAAGGGACGCAGCCTGCTCACCATCCTTGGCATCGTCATTGGCATCGCCTCGGTCATCGCCATGACTTCGCTCATCGGCGGTATCCAAAACAGCCTGGTCAACAGCCTGGGCCTCAATGCAGCCCGCATGGTAGAGATCTATTCGTCCCAAGAACTCACCGATTCGGATGTGGAAAAGCTTCGCAAACTGGTGCCGCAGATTGAGCAGATCGGCATCGTCGATAGCGCCTATTCCGAGTACAAGGTCGGGGATAAAAGCTATACCGTCATGGCACACGGCGTCGATAGCGACATGCTCGATGCCGTGGGCGCCAGCAAGCTCGTTGCGGGACGTGTCTATTCACAGGCAGAGTCTCAATCAGGCTCGCGCGTGGCGCTCATCAGCCGCGGCGGCGCCGATCAGCTTTACGGCAACGAACAGGACGCACTGGGGAAAACCATCAAGGTGTCCAACGGCGAGGTGCAGATTGTAGGCGTGATTGATGGCGGCAGCGACTCCATGGGCTCGCTCACGCTGTATATGCCACGCGAAACCATCTCCGGCCTGTTTGGCGACGAGAATCCTTCATTTCCCAGCGTGACGGCACTTGCCGCCGAGGGCACAGACATGGACGAGCTCTGCAAGACCATCGAGTCTAAGGTGCGCGCGATGAAGGGCATCTCGGAGGATGATGAGTACGACAGCGTATCGACGACCTCCATGAAAAGCGCCATCGATGCACTCAACTCGTTTATGGGCGCCTTCTCGCTCATCATGGGCGCTGTCGCCAGTATCTCACTGCTTGTCGGCGGAATCGGCATTATGAATATGATGCTCACCAACGTGACTGAGCGCATCCGCGAGATCGGTATTCGCCGTGCCCTGGGCGCCAGTCGTCGCGATATCACCGCGCAATTTTTGGCCGAGTCCTCGGCGCTGTGCGTCACCGGTGGCCTGCTGGGTATCCTGATTGGCTATCTACTGGCCTGGGGCCTCGCGATGTTTGCCGCAGGATCAGGGGTTCTCAGCGAGCTCGGTGCCAGCGGGCAAATCACACCGAGCTTTTCAATCGCCACGGTGCTGCTGGCCTTCGGCGTCTCCGTCGGCATCGGCGTAATCTTTGGCTTCTACCCCGCTCGCCGCGCGGCAAAGCTCAACCCGGTGGAGTGCCTACGCTACCAGTAAGCCACCACCAACAAGTTGCGGTGAATTAGGGACTGAATATGCTATCTAGCAGCAAAAACAGACACTATTTCACCGCAACTTATTGAAGGGCTGTTTGCGCCAGTTCTGGGCGTCGTCCTCGAGCTATTGATGGATGACGGGCTTGTACGGGTCGAGCTTGCTCGGGACGCTCCTCCTCGCGGGCGGGAGGGCGCGCAGGCGCGGCAAGCGCCTAGCGCGCGAACTCCCGTAAGAGCGCGTCTTCCACTTCCCGAAGCGAAAGGGCCCCGCTTCCCTCGGCGGGACGGGTGACCACGATGCAGCGCGCTCCCACGTCGCGCGCGGCGGCGAGCTTCTCGGCCGTGCCGCCTACGGTTCCCGAGTCCTTAGTCACAAGCCACTGGGCGCCCACCTGCCGAAGCATCGCCTCGTTGAGCTCGCGGGTGAAGGGCCCCTGCATGCCGATGACGTGCGACGGCGAAAACCCCGCGTCGATGCACTTCGTTATAGCACCGGGCAGCGGGAGCACACGCACGAAGAAGCGCTCCGCGAAATCGGCGACGCGCGTGTAGGGAGCAAGCTCCTTGCTCCCCGTCGTGAGAAGCGCGCGACCCGGGTTCTCGGAGAGAAAGCGCGCCGCGCAGGCGATCGACGCGACCGGCACGACGCCTTTGGGCAGCGCCTCGACCGGGCGCGCAAGGCGCAGGCATCGTGCACCCACGGCGAGCGAAGCGGCCCGGATGTTGCCGCTTGCGAGCGTAGCGAAGGGGTGCGTGGCGTCGACAACGATGTACGCGCCGGAAAGCTCGCGCTCCATGTCGGCATCGTCGAGCCTGCCCGCATGCACCTCGATGCCCGGAAGCTCGCCCAAAAGCTCGCCTCCGTACTCGGTTGCCGTGTAGGCACGGGCGGGGATGCCCGCCCTGCTCGCCCATTCGCACAGAAGGCGGCCCTCGGTGGTGCCGGCGAAGATGCGCAGCGCCAGCGCGGATGCGGGGGCCGTCACTTCGGGCCGCCTGTGCGCGTGATCTGGTAGAGCAGCGCGTTCATAATGGCGGCCGCCACGGTCGAACCGCCCTTGCGACCCCTCGCGACGATGGCCGGAACGCGTCGTGCGAGTAGCTCCTCTTTCGCCTCGACCACGTTCACAAACCCGACCGGCACCCCAACGACGAGCGCGGGCGCGATCTTCCCCGCGTCCATGAGCTCGGCGAGGCGCAGAAGTGCTGTGGGAGCGTTGCCGACGGCCACGATGAGCGGACCCTCGATGCCGCAAGCTTTGTCCATGCTCGCAACGGCGCGAGTCGTGCCC
>URNQ01000107.1 GCA_900549245.1 uncultured Collinsella sp. | reverse complement strand
GCGATACGTCTCGCCAATATGGCCGCCTGATTCGGTGCCCTCGGCAACCACGGCAGTGGCTCCGCGACGCGCCACGAGACGCGCCAGCGCCACAGATGCAACAACCGGGATGACCTTGATGCCCGCCTCGTTCCACGCCTTCATGTACTTGGTGGGATTTCCGGCGCCTGTCACGACGACCGGCACTCGCTCGTCAATCACGACCTGCGCGACCTCGTCGGCAAACGGGCTCATGAGCATGACGTTGACGCCAAAGGGCTTATCCGTCCTGGCGCGCAGCTCGTGAATCTGGTCGCGCAGCCAGTTGGCGTCGGCGTTCATGGCCGCGATAATCCCCAAGCCGCCCGCCTCGGACACAGCGGACGCCAGCGAGGCGTCGGCAATCCAAGCCATACCGCCCTGGAACACGGGCTTTTCGATGCCGAGTAGATCGCAGAGAGGAGACTTGAGCATCACTACTTCTCCAATGCCGCCTCGACCGTATCGGCGAACTCGCCGACCGTCTTGGGGTTCTCCTCGGTATCGAGCTGGATGCCAAACTCATCCTCGACGGCGACGAGGATCTCGACGGTGCCCAGACTGTCGAGACCAATCTCCTCGAGCGTGGACTCGGGCTTCATCTCGACGTCGTCAAGGCCAGCGGTCTCGCGGATAACGTCGCAAACGCGCTCGAAGGTCTTCTGATCTGCCATGGTAGTTCTCCTTTGTTTGTGCCCTAGGGGCGTTTTTATTTCCTATGTGCGACTACTTCCAACGAAGTAGATAGCCACCTATATCCAGGCCGGCGCCAAATCCAACGAGGGCGATGGTGTCGCCCGCATTCAGTACGTCAGTGCGTGCCAGCCGGTCAAGCGCAAAGGGAATGCAGGCGCTCGAAATGTTGCCGGTCTCGCGTAGCGTTCGAACCACGCGCTCGTCTGGCACACCGAGGCGCTTGACCGCCTGACTCAGGATTCGTTCGTTAGCCTGATGGAATACAAAATGGTCGATGTCCTCGACCGAAATGCCCGCATCGCTCGCAAGCTTATGGACCGTGTCGCAGATGGCGTTGACGCCGAACTTGAACACGCGGCGGCCATTCATGGACAGCACGCTCTCGCTATCTGCGGAGGCCTTAAACGGCGAGGTGCCGACCAGACCGGGAACACGCAACGTCTCGACGTCGGGCGCCGTCGAAAGCTCAACGGCAAGGGGGCTGTCTCCCCCAGCCCCAATCACTGCAGCGCCTGCCCCATCGCCAAAGAGCACGCAGGTGGCGCGGTCGGTCCAGTCGAGCGCACGCGTCATCTGCTCGGCAGCAACGATAAGCACGCGCTTGGCACGACCCCGGGCGATATAGCCCTCGGCGACATCGAGCGCAAATACGAAGCCGGCGCAGGCCGCCGAAACGTCGAAGGCAGGGCACGTCGCGCCTAGTCGCTCAGCAACGGCACATGCCTCAGCGGGAACAAGGTGGTCACCCGTCGTCGTCGAGCAGACGATCAGATCCAGCTGGCTCGCGTCGATTCCGGACACCTGGAGTGCCCGCTCGCTCGCCGCTACGGCAAGGTCGTCGAGTGACTCGGTGGTGCACACATGGCGGCTCTTGATACCTGTGCGGGTAAAAATCCACTCATCCGAGGTATCAAGGAACTCGGACAGCTCGTCATTGGAAACACTGCGCTTAGGAAGCGCCGAGCCCGTTCCAAGAATCGTGAAACCCATCACTAGCCTCCTTTGAGTTGTTGACGTGTTTACATCGACCAAGAGAGGATAGCGCATTTCATTCGTTGTTGACGTGTTAACATTAAATTGTCCAAATGCGACAAAGGCTTCACATTGTGTCTGTCTCTCGACACCATTGCGTTATTCACTTATTCATTAAGGAGGTAGCAGCCGTTATGGATGCCAAATTAACGATAGTCGACATAACCGGATCGACCAACGATGACCTGCTCGAAGCAGGAAAACAGGGAGCGCCGCATGGCACAGGACTTGCCGCCCGGGCTCAGACAGCAGGACGCGGCCGGCGCGGCCACAAGTGGGATTCAACCGCCGGCAACTTATTACTTTCGATTGTCCTGCGTCCATGCGTTAATCCTGCAAAGTACTCTGGTCTTGCGGCCGTCAGCGGCCTAGCGGTGCTCAAGGCGCTCGAAAAGCAGGGTCTTGCAAACGAGATCGGCCTCAAATGGCCCAACGACTTGGTCGCTCGAGGGCGCAAACTCGGCGGCATTCTGGTCGAGGCCGCACGCGATAACGAAGGCAAAACTTTCGCCGTCTGCGGCATTGGCGTCAATGTGAACTATGTGCCCTCGGAGGTTCCCGATGGCGGCCTACCGGCAATCGGCCTGTCTGACCTCAACGAGAACGTTCCCGCCGTCGATGTGCTGCTCAAGGAGGTCTATCACACCGTCGTAAACGCTGTGGACGCGTGGGCAGATCTGCTCAACGCCATGGAAGAAAACGCCGGACCGCTCGCGCCCATCCACGGCGAATATAACACTCACCTCAATTGGATTAGGGAGCACGTTATCGCCCGCTCCCCCGCAGGAGACGAACTGGCGCGAGGCATCTTTCAAACGGTCGATGCCTTTGGTCGCGCGTGTATCGAAACGGAAGACGGCTTGCAATCCTTCCATTTTGAGGAGGCGTCGCTGCGTCCCATGGGTAAATAAGCGCCACAGCCACCCGCTCTACAGCATTACCCGGTCCCCCAAGGCCATCATTCAAAACAAAAGAGCCCCGCTACCGTAATTGCAGCGGGGCTCTGTAAGCTATGAGCGATATCGCTTAGAGCTTGATGTCGATGTCGACGCCAGCGGGAAGGTCGAGACGCATGAGCGAATCAACGGTGCCCGAGGTGGGGTCGAGGATGTCGATGAGGCGCTTGTGGGTGCGCATCTCGAACTGCTCACGGGAGTCCTTGTTCACGTGCGGCGAGCGGATAACCGTGTACAGGTTACGCTCGGTGGGCAGGGGAACAGGACCGGAAACGCGAGCGCCGGTCTTCTGAGCGGTCTCGACGATGAGCTTCGCGGACTGATCGACGACCTCGTGATCATAGCCCTTGAGGCGAATGCGGATCTTCTGGGTAGCCAACTTAAACCTCCAAAGAGTGCGAGAGACGTTCTCGCGGATTACGTAACAGGGAGCTCGAACTTAGGCGTTCTTGCTCATGACCTCGTCCACGATGGACTTGGGCGCCGGCTCATAAGAGTCGAACTGCATCGTGTAGGATGCACGGCCCTGGGTCTGGGAGCGAAGGTCGGTAGCGTAACCGAACATCTCGCCCAGCGGCACCTTGGCACGGATGAGCTTGCTGTTCTTGCGATCCTCCATGCCCTCGATCTTGCCGCGGCGACCGGAGAGGTTGCCCATAACGTCGCCCATGTACTGCTCGGGGGTCTCGACCTCGACAGCCATGATCGGCTCGAGCAGCTGCGGATCGGACTTCTTGAGAGCGTCCTTGATAGCCATGGAACCGGCGATCTTAAAGGCGGCCTCGGAGGAGTCGACCTCGTGGTAAGAACCGTCGAACAAGGTGACCTTGACGTCAAGGACCGGGAAGCCGGCGATAACACCGGTGTTCAGGGCCTCCTGGATGCCCTTGTCGATGGACGGGATGTACTCCTTGGGCACGACGCCGCCGACGATAGCGTTGACGAACTCGTAGCCGAAGCCCTCCTCCATCTTCTCGAGCTTGATGACGGCGTGGCCGTACTGACCGCGACCACCGGACTGACGGACGAACTTGCCCTCGGCCTTCTCGACGTCGTGACCAGCGGTCTCGCGGTAGGCAACCTGGGGCTTACCAACGTTAGCGTCAACCTTGAACTCGCGGAGCAGACGGTCGACGATGATCTCGAGGTGCAGCTCGCCCATGCCGGCGATGATGGTCTGGCCGGTCTCGTGGTTGGTGGACACCTGGAAGGTCGGGTCCTCCTCGGCGAGCTTGGTCAGAGCCAGGGACATCTTGTCCTGCTCGGCCTTGGTCTTGGGCTCGATGGCAACGTCGATAACGGGCTTAGCGAACTCGATCTTCTCGAGGACGATCTCCTTGCCCTCGGCGCACAGGGTGTCACCGGTGGTGGAGTTCTTGAAGCCGACGCAAGCGACGATGTCGCCGGCGGCAGCGTCGTCACGGTCGATACGCTCGGCGGCGTTCATCTCGAGGATGCGGCCGAGGCGCTCGCGCTGACCGTTGGAAGCGTTGACCACGTAGGAGCCGGACTCGGCACGGCCGGAGTAAACGCGGACGTAGGTGAGCTTACCGACGAACGGGTCGGTCATGATCTTGAAGACCAGGCCGGAGAAGGGCTCGTCGAAGGAAGGATGACGCTCGATCTCCTCGCCGGTGTCCGGATCGGTACCGGTGACGGCCTCAACGTCGAGCGGGCTGGGCAGGTAGTCGACGACAGCGTCGAGCAGCTCCTGAACGCCCTTGTTCTTGTAGGCGGAGCCCACGAAGACGAGGTTGAGCTCGTTGGCCAGAACGCCCTTGCGCAGAGCAGCCTTGAGCTCCTCGACGGTGAAGTCCTCCTCCATGAGGATCTTCTCCATGAGCTCGTCGTCAAAGCTGGCAGCAGCGTCGAGGAGCTCCTCGCGCTTGGTGGCAGCGATGTCGGCAAACTCAGCCGGGATCTCGTCCATCGGCTCGGGGTAGGTCATGCCCTTCTCGTCGGCCTTGAAGTCCCATGCAGTCATGGTAACGAGGTCGATGACGCCCCAGAAGTTGTCCTCGGCGCCCATCGGGACCTGAGCGGCCACGGCGTTAGCGTCGAGACGGTCCTTCATGGTCTCGATAGCGTTGAAGAAGTCAGCGCCCACGCGGTCATACTTGTTGATGAAGGCGATGCGGGGGACATTGAAGGTAGAAGCCTGACGCCAAACGGTCTCAGACTGGGGCTGAACGCCGGCAACGGCGTCGAAGACGGCGACAGCGCCATCGAGGACGCGCAGGCAGCGCTCGACCTCGGCGGTGAAGTCAACGTGGCCCGGGGTGTCGATGATCTGGATGCGGTAGTCCTTGCCGTCCTTGTTCCAGAAGCAGGTGGTAGCAGCGGAGGTAATGGTTACGCCGCGCTCCTGCTCCTGAACCATCCAGTCCATGGTGGCAGCGCCCTCATGGACCTCACCGATCTTGTGGGTCTTACCGGTGTAGTAAAGAATACGCTCGGTCGTGGTGGTCTTACCGGCATCGATGTGAGCCATGATGCCGATGTTACGGGTATCGGAAAGCTTGTACTTAGGCTTAGCCATGTTAGTTCCTTACCTTAACTTACCAACGATAGTGAGAGAACGCGCGGTTGGCCTCGGCCATCTTGAAGACGTCCTCACGCTTCTTGACGGAAGCGCCCAGGCCGTTGGAGGCGTCGAGGATCTCGTTGGCGAGACGCTCGGCCATGGTCTTCTCCTTGCGAGCGCGGGAGAAGTTGACGATCCAGCGGATACCCAGAGCGGTGGAACGACGGGAGTTGACCTCCATCGGGACCTGATAGGTAGCGCCACCGACACGCTTGGGCTTAACCTCGAGCGTGGGCTTGACGTTGTCCATAGCCTTCTTGAAGGTAGCGAGAGCGTCGCCACCCTCGGACTTCTCGGCAACGATCTCGAAAGCGGTGTAAACGATGCGCTCAGCGGTGGCCTTCTTGCCGTCAAGAAGGACCTTGTTGATGAGCTGAGTCACCAGGCGGTTGTTGTAAACGGCGTCAGGCTGAACCTCACGACGATTAGCTGCTGCACGACGCGGCATGTGAAATCTCCTTAAGTGTCTACCGTGCGGCCCTTAGGCGGCACACGGCGAAAGTATCAAAACGTTATCTGGCTTATTTAGCCTTGGGGCGCTTAGCACCGTACTTGGAACGGGCCTGCATACGGTTCTGGACCGGAGCAGCGTCGTAGGCGCCACGGATGACGTGATAACGGACACCAGGGAGGTCACGGACACGACCGCCGCGGACGAGCACGATGGAGTGCTCCTGCAGGTTGTGGCCCTCACCCGGGATGTAAGCAGTAACTTCGATGCCGTTGACAAGGCGAACACGGGCAACCTTACGAAGAGCCGAGTTCGGCTTCTTGGGGCTCGTGGTGAAGACGCGGGTGCACACGCCGCGCTTCTGGGAGTTGTGCTGCAGAGCAGCGTTCTTGGACTTCTTGGGCACGGAACGACGGCCCTGGCGAACCAGCTGGTTAATAGTAGGCAAAGCGTACTCCTTCTCGAATGATTCCAGCTTTCTGTAAAGTGCAACGGCTTGAATCGAGGGGTCAGCATCCCCCTACGAAACACGCAGTTCGATAGGATACGTGGCGTTAGCTGTGCCGTCAACAGACCACGCCGCCGGGCGTATCCCAAAATTGGCACATTTCCGCAAAGCCTACACAAAAGGAATCCCCTCCTGTGCGCGGGGGCGGATTCCCGGGCCGGGCGGCACAGGGGTTAAGTTTGCTGCTCTACAGTCCTGGCTCGCACGGAGGCCACATTAAGTGGCCTCCGGCTCGTGCGGAACTCGCGA
>URNQ01000106.1 GCA_900549245.1 uncultured Collinsella sp. | reverse complement strand
CTATGATTACCGTTTTCGGGGGCAACGGTCCCCTCCGACGTCATATCGAGAACCTCGATATGAGACTGTTGACGACAGGCGGAGGCAACGGGCAGCCACGCGCGAACGGCCTCCCCCTCAAGAGCTCCGGGGACAGACACGGATGCCTTTAGGGTGATGACGCGAGACAGCCCATTCTGCGATTCCATCTCCCTGAGCATCTGGTTACGCAGCGCTATGCCGTCCGTAGAATCGGGACGCAGGCCCGGAACCTCCTTGGGGTACACGCGAAGCGAATCGAGGAAGTTGTCGAGAACAAACAGCTCGCCATCGATAAAGCGCCAGTCAATACGCTTACGATTAATCAGGTCATCAAACTGCTCTTCGGTAAACTCTGGCCACTCCTCGCGAATCATCGCAATGGCCCGATCACGCGACACCGAAAAATGAAGCGGCGTCTCGAGCATGCGATACCGCTCCGCACGAACACAAGCAGCCAGCGAAGGCTCGGGGTTCTGCTCCAAAAGGCGATCGCAGGCAGCAACAGCCTGCGTCAAATACCCGGCATCCTTAAGACGAAGAATCTCGGACGGCAGTCCAACATCGAGATGACGAAAGTCATCACAGCAAACATCAACAGAGCAGCCAACAGGACCCTCGTCGGCCATTGCGCCACCCGAAGGCAGTGCATAAATACCAGCCATACCAAAACTCCAAGTCACTAGAACGCTTGAAGCCCATTGTAGCGAGATAAAAAAGAAAGCCCCAATAAAGGAGCTCTCAACACCGATAAACGGTACCTCTAAAAATGAATTCAGCCTCGTAACCCTGCGGCGTTAAACGAAGGAAGCCCCGTCCCCCGGAACTGTTTCCTTGGCGCGACTTCTGGCGAAGCCAGGTGAGCGCAAAGGAAACAGTGTAGGGGGACGGGGCTTCCGGCGGGAAGTTTAGCGACGCTTACGCCTTGTTGACGGAGCCAAACTCCTCCATGAGCTCCTTGGTGCGGGCAACGATGTTGTCGCGACCAGGCTTGAGGAGCTTGCGGGGGTCAAAGCCCTTGCCCTGCTGATCCTTGCCAGCCTCGATGTACTCGCGGACGCCCTTGGCGAAGACGAGCTGCAGGTCGGTGTTGACGTTGATCTTGGAGATGCCCAGGGAGATGGCCTTCTTGATCTGATCCTCGGGGATGCCGGTGCCACCGTGCAGGACGAGGGGCAGGTCGCCGGTCTGGGCCTTGATCTCGCCCAGACGCTCGAAGGAAAGGCCAGCCCAGTCGGCGGGGTACACGCCGTGGATGTTGCCGATACCGCAGGCGAGGAAGTCGACGCCCAGGTCAGCGATCTGCTTGCACTCAGCAGGATCAGCGAGCTCGCCGCTGGAAGTCACGCCGTCCTCGGTGCCACCGATGCCGCCGACCTCGGCCTCGATGGACATGCCCTTGGAGTGGGCAAGCTCAACGAGCTCCTTGGTGCGGTCGAGGTTAAGCTGGAAGGTCTCCTCGTGAGAGCCGTCATACATGATGGACGTGAAGCCGGCCTCGATGCACTTGAAGCAGTCCTCGTAAGAACCGTGATCGAGGTGAAGGGCGACGGGAACGGTAACGCCCGTGGCCTCGACGGCAGCCTTGACCATGTCGGCGCAGACCTTGAAACCGCCCATCCACTTAGCGGCACCAGCGGTGCACTGAAGGATCAGCGGAGACTTGGCCTCCTCGGCGGCCTGGAGAATAGCCAGGGTCCACTCGAGGTTGTTGGTGTTGAAGGCACCGAGACCGTACTTGCCGGCCTCAGCCTTCTTGAGCATGTCTGCTGCGTTGACGAGCATAAAAGAAACCTCCTGTAAGGTTGCTCCGATAACGCCTGAGATTTTACCACGGCGCACCCGAGCATAAACGTTCGTTTGTTCACGAATATCGTCCAAACAGACTTTTTTGACCGTTTGCCCTACGGAATCGACCCGTTGGGGAAAAATAGCTTGACGTCTGGACGCTTCTCGTGCTTCAAAAGCCGACCATTAAGCTACATCTGCATGAAAGGGTTCTGCATGAGCTCGCGTGCCATGGTGGTCGAATCGCCATGGCCGGTTAGGCAAACGGTATCGGGCGGAAGAAGCCGGGCGAGCTTGGAGAGCGAGCGCAGAATAGCCGCCTCGTCGCCACCGGAAAGGTCGGTGCGACCGTGGCTGCCCGGGAATAGCGTGTCGCCAACAAAGGCGATGTTTCCCTGCTCGGTGGCGGCGAACAAGACAATGCCGCCCGGCGTGTGACCGGGCGTCTCGATTACCTGTAGGCAAATGTCGCCGAGCTCAATGGTATCGCCCTCGGCAAGCAGCCGCGTCGGCTCGCCTGGATCGGGCGTCTCGATGCCCCACATCGCTCGCTGCTCCTCGATATTCGCATGCGGCACAGCCGCATCTTTGCCGCACAGCTCGTACAGGGCGTCAGCGCCAACGGCGGCACGAACTCCAGCGACACCGCCAACATGGTCGGCATGACCATGCGTACAAACGGAGCCGAGCACATGCACATCAGGGCGTTCGGCTCGGATATGCGCAACGAGGCTTTCGCCTTCCCAAGCGGGGTCGATAATCAAGCATTCACCACTCGAAATAACGGCATAACTGTTGGTCTGGATAGGGCCGTTTACAAGCGCCTCAATCGAAGCCGTACCCTGAGGGGTTAAGTCCAAAGCCGCAGCGTCCATGCGTGCGCCCTCCTTCTATAAGCGTCGAGGCATCAATCGATGCCTCGAACGTAGCCAATATCATTACTGTCGCGCGCTCGTTACGCCTATACGCGACGCTTGAGCTGAGCCCCACCCTCGCCAGGCATCAAACGGCGTGCGTCATAGACCGAGTCGACGCTGCTAATGGATGCCAGTAGCGGATCCAGGCCGCTCGCATCCGAAATCTCGACCATAAAGCGCAGGGTTGCAATACCCTCGCGGTTAGTCGAGGTGGCGGCGGAAAGAATATTGCCGCCTGCATCGCCAATGGCGATGGTGACGTCTTTGAGCAGGCCCATGCGGTCCAGGCACTCGACCACAATCTCGACCTGGAAAAGCGTATCGGCAGCACCATCCCACTCTACGTCAATCATGCGCTCGGGATGTTCCATAAGGCCCTTGACGTTGGGGCAGTTGGCGCGATGCACCGAAACGCCACGACCGCGCGTGATGAAGCCGACGATGTCGTCGCCCGTCACGGGGTTGCAGCAATGAGCCAGACGGACCAGCAAGCCGCTGTTGCTCTCACCCTTGACGATAATGCCGTTACTGGCGCTCTTACCGCGCTTTTGCGGCTTGCGGTTGGAGCCGCGAGCGGGCTGCTTTACGACCTCGGCGATAGCCTCGGCCTTGGTGAGCTGTTCCTCGGGCTTGGGGTCCAAGATTTGCTCGACCTTATTGCCCACAGCGCGCGGGGCAACCTTACCCGCGCCAACGGCTGCAAACAGGTCCTCGAGCTGCTTGAAGTTAAACTGCTCCGCCACGGCGTTGAGCGCACGCGTGGATCGCGGCGTAGAGATGCCATACCCGCGCTTGCGCAGGTCCTTAGCCAGTATATCGCGGCCGGCAGCAGCGTCGTCGTCCTTGGTCGCGGCGGCGAAGTAACGGCGGATCTTTGACTTGGCGGAAGGCGTCTTGACGATCTTGAGCCAATCACGCGACGGCTTGGAGCTCTTGTTGGTCAGGATTTCGACACGATCGCCCGTCTTGATCTCGTGCGTGAGCGGGGCCACCGCACCGTTGATCTTGGCGCCGACGCAGTGGTTTCCGACCTCGGTGTGAACGGCATAGGCAAAGTCGAGCGGTGTAGAACCGGCACGAAGCGCCATGACCTCGCCCTTGGGCGTAAAGACGAAGATCTCCTGATCGAAGAGGTCGACCTTCAGCGAGTGCAGGTATTCCTTGGCGTCGGTGATCTCGTCAGACGCCGCCCAGTCGAGTGAGTGCTTGAGCCAGTTAATCTGATCGTCCAGACGCTGCGCATCGTTGGTCTTAGAGGCAGACGATCCGCCCGACTTCTTGTACAACCAGTGGGCGGCGATGCCGTACTCTGCCTGCTCGTGCATCTCGTAAGTTCGAATCTGAATCTCGAGCGGACGGGCAGTGGGACCGATAACCGTCGTGTGAAGCGACTGGTAGTTATTGACCTTGGGCATGGCAATATAGTCTTTAAAACGACCGGGCATGGGATGCCACAAGGTATGCACGGCGCCAAGCGTGGAATAGCAATCACGTACCGAATGAGTGATGACGCGCAGCGCCACCAGGTCGTAAATCTCGGAGAACTCCTTGCCCTTGCGCTTCATCTTTTGATAGATGGACCAATAGTGCTTGGAACGACCGTTAATTTGAAAGTCCTCAAGACCAATGCGATTGAGCTCATCGGTGAGCGTCTTGATGGTCTCGGCCAAATAACGCTCGCGAACCTCGCGCGACTCGGCTACCATGCGCGCGATGCGCTGGTAGGCATCGGGCTCCAAGTAGAAGAAGGACAGGTCCTCGAGCTCCCACTTGATAGAGCTCATGCCCAGGCGGTCGGCCAGAGGCGCGTATACGTCCATGGTCTCGCGCGCCTTAAACAGACGGCGGTCCTCGCGCAGGGCGGCAAGCGTGCGCATGTTATGCAGGCGGTCGGCGAGCTTGACGATGATGACGCGAATGTCCTTGGACATGGCAAGGAACATCTTTCGCAGCGTAAGCGCCTGCTTCTCGTCCATGCTGTCAACTTCGATGTTGGTGAGCTTGGTCACGCCATCGACGAGCTCGGCCACCGTATCGCCAAACAGGCCGGAAACATCGGTAAGCGAGGTCTCGGTGTCCTCGACGGTATCGTGCAGCAACGCGGCGCACACCACGTCGCAGTCCATCTTGAGGTCTGACAGAATGATAGCCACCTCGACAGGATGGTTAATGTACATCTCGCCCGAGCGGCGCTTTTGGTTGCAGTGCTTCTCGGCAGCAAAGCAGTAGGCCTGCTCCACCTTGGAGAAGTCATCCTCATTCATATATTTGAGGCACAGACGCTCCAGCTTGTCGTAGCTGTCCGCCATAATCTCGGGCGGCAGCTCATCGGCATGTTTATAGTGCTCCATCTCCGAAAAAGGCTGGAGGGTGGAATCATGGGCGGTACGGGCTGCGGCATCCATCGAGGTCCCCTTCCCCTAGGCCCGCGGTACGATCGGGCGGTTAACTTTGGCTAGCATATCAGAAGCACACGAATCGAGCGCCCAACTCCGGAAAGCCGAGAACTCCATGCGCGAGCGCAAGCCCTCCAAATAGCGAATTGACCTGCTTAATTGCACGCGACCGGGGTTTTCGGCCATCGCGATGCGACGCGTATCGTCAAACCCCGAAACGCGGCAGAAACCGAGTTCTTCGAAGATTCCCAGGCCGCTTGCCACCGAGCGCTCGTCGACCGGCGTGCGGGCATCGATGGCAAGACACATCTGAGCGATGTCGATATCGCTCGCGCAGAATGAATCGTCCCCCGTCTTGCCACGGTTGGAGCGCCACATGGTCTGCAGCGCTCGATAGAGCGTGACAAGCTCATCGCGCTCGGGCGCATAACAATCGAGCAGGCGTTCATTAATACGAGCGTCACGCGACGAATAGAGCAGGTGAATCACGGCGGGCTGTCCATCGCGACCGGCACGGCCACTCATCTGGTTAAACTCAATCGCACCAAACGGCATGTGGTAGAGCACGACATGGCGAATATCGGGAAGGTTGACGCCCTCGCCAAAGGCAGAGGTCGAGACGATGCAGCTGAGGCTTCCGTCACGAAACGCCTCCTCTACGCGATGGCGGTCGGTGCGTGTAAGGCCCGCGTTGTAAAAGGCGATATGCGACGCGTAGTCGGGAACGCGTTTGCGTAGCGTCTTGGCAAGCGCCACGGACTGATCACGCGAGTTGACGTAGATGACGGTCTTCTCCCCCGTCGCCACGATTGACACCAGGCGGTTTTCGCGGCTCGCAAGATCTCGGTCGTCCTCGAGCTGCAAGTTCTCGCGCACCGTCTCGTCGACCACCGTACGGGTAATCGGTAGCACGCGGGCGAGCTCGGCCACAACCGGAGCCGTTGCGGTGGCAGTCGTGGCCAGAACGACCGGGTCGCCCAGAGCCTTGAGGATATCGGGCATGTCGAGATAGGCGCTGCGGTCGCCGCCCTTGGCAAGACCGGCATGATGCGCCTCGTCAATAACGACAAATCCGATACGCCCCGAGCGCGCAAAGCGGTCGCGGTGAATGGACAGGAACTCGGGCGTCGTGAGCACGATGCCGGTGCGGCCCGAAGCCAGGCCGGCAAACACGTCATCGCGCGCTGCTTCCACGGTCTCGCCGGTCAACACGCCCACGCCAATCCCAAGCGCAGCCATCGTCGATGAGAGGTGATAGGCCTGGTCGGCAACGAGCGCACGCAGCGGATAGACAAAGATGCTCGCACGCCCACGAAGGACCGCCTCGCGCGCGGCGTGCACATGGAAGATAAGAGACTTGCCGCGCCCCGTTCCCATAACGGCCAGAACACTTTGGTGATCGGCCAGGGCATCGAGTGCCTCGACCTGCGCGCGATGTGGCTGGGTCGGGGGTGTTCGAGG
>URNQ01000105.1 GCA_900549245.1 uncultured Collinsella sp. | reverse complement strand
GCGCTTGCCTGGGCGCCCAGTTTGCCGCTGGCGAGGGTGTAGATGGTGTCGCCGTCGTTGGTGGTGTGCGTGGGACGGATGGCGTGTGCGTAGGCGTCTGCGGCCATCTGGGAGACCTTGGTGGCTTGTGCCTTAGTGAGTTCCACGTTGGTGACGATGCAGCTGATGGTGGTGTTGGTGCGGTCGAGCGGCATCTGCATGGATCCGGCGGCGGCAAAGGCTGCGAGCTCCATGTCGACGATCTGGTCGCTATCTGCTGCGGCGCGCATACCAGCGACCCATTCGCCGGTGAAGGGGTCGACGACATTGCCGCAGGCGTTGACCGAGACCACGGCACCCACCTTAACAGGGCCGAGCGCCACGGCGGCAGCGCCTAGGCCGGCCTTCATGCAGGTGGCGGGGCCCATGAGCTTGCCCACGGTGGCACCGGTACCGGCACCTACATTGCCCTGCTCGAGCGTGGTGGGGGTGTTGTCGAGCGCCTCGCGCACGGCGGAGATGCCAGCCTCAATGTCGGGGCGCACGGTGGGGTCGCCAAAGGCAAGGTCGAAGATACAGCTGGAGCACACGATGGGCACCTGCGTGGGGCCGACGGACAGGCCAATGCCGCGGCTCTCGAGTTCGCGAGCGACGCCGCTTGCCGCCCGAAAACATGGCCGGTACCGAGGCAGACGGCGTGAACCTTGTCGACGGTGTTCTCGGGTCGCAGCAGGTCGGTTTCGCGCGATGCTGGAGCACCGCCGCGAACGTCAACGCCGCCGGTGGCACCCTCGGGCGCCACGATTACGGTGCAGCCGGTGCCAGCCTCCTCGTCCGTATAGTTGCCAAAGCAAAAGCCATCGACATTGCAAACATCGATGGCTTCGAGCAGTGTGTCCATGTTTTCTCCTATCGGTTTTCCGCCGGGCCTTATGCCCGGTCGGGATCCGTACGGTACGGCAAAAATGTAGGCGCTGGGGGATAACCAGCGCCAGATGCAATTACGAGAGTTTTTGAATCGCGCGTGCGACGCGAGCGATGGGCAAGCCCACCACGTTGTAGAAGTCACCCGAAATATCGTGCACAAGCATGCGGCCGCCTGTGCCTTGGATGCCGTAGGCCCCGGCCTTGTCCATGGGTTCGCCGGAGGCAACATAGCGCTCGATCTGCTCTTCGGTAAGCTCATAGAACGTCACGTCGGTCACATCGACAAACGACAGGCTCTCGGCGGCATGCGGAGCGGCCGTGTCGCCTGCCTTAACGATGCAGACGCCGGTTGCGACCTGGTGCGTGCGGCCCGAAAGCTCGCGGAGCATGGTGCGCGCCTCGTCCCCGTCTGCCGGCTTGCCCAGAATCTTGCCATCGAAGGTGACAATAGTATCGGCCGCGACGGTCAGTTCGTTGGGCTCGGCATGCTCGGCGGCAACGGCGGCGGCTTTGGCGCGCGCTAAGCGTTCAACGAGCGTAAGCGGGGCCTCGCCATCAAAAGGCGTTTCGTCGATATCTGCGGGAATCACGCGAATGTCATAGCCTGCCTCGCGCATCAACTCGATGCGGCGCGGTGATTGCGAAGCCAAAATCATAGCTGAATGCCCTCGGCGACCTTCTCGACGGCCTTGTCGCCGGCGAGTGTGCGCAGCAGCTCAAGCGCAAAGGGGAGCGACTGGGCCATGCCGCTGGCGGTGATGATGTTGCCGTCTTGCGTAACCTTCTCGCCGGTATAGGCGCCTTCGGGGAAGCTTTTCTCAAAGCCAGGGAAGCACGTGGCCTGGCGCCCCTCGAGTAGGTCGAGCTCGCCCAGGATAAACGGGGCGGCGCAGATGGCGGCAACGTGCTTGGTCGCGGCGAACTCGCAGACCACGTCGCAGACGCGCTGATCGGCGCGCAGGTTGGTGGCACCGGGCAGGCCGCCGGGCAGCACGACGCAGTCGTACTCGTCAAAGTTGATCTCATCAAAGAGCGCATCGCAGGTCACGGGGATCTGCAACGAGCTTACGACCTCACGCGTGGGCATGATCGAGACGAGCGTGGCACGCACGCCGCCGCGACGCATGACATCGACCATGGTCAAACATTCAATAGTTTCAAAGCCATCGGCGGCGAGAACGGCAACGCTGGGCATGAGGGTTCCTTTCATAGGCGGCATACAATTAGCCGTCTTATACCCCGAAGACCTCCGCTTGCCACGCTCGATTTCCCAATGATTTTTCTGAGCAATGATTAAGTGGCTAGTTGCGCCTAAGGTGGACGACGGTCTCGCAGTGGAAGGTTTGTGGGAACAGATCGACTGGCGTGATCTTTACGGGGGAGAAGGTGCCTTCTTCGACAAAGCGTTTGAGATCGCGTGCTAGGGTGGCCGGGTCGCAGCTCACGTAGGCTACATCGCGAGCACTCGTGCTGGCGATAAGGCCGATCGATTCGGGGGCGAGGCCTGCGCGCGGCGGGTCGACCACCAAGACGTCGGCATCCTGGTCGGGGAACTCGCGCACCGCGTCGCCGCCGATGACGTCGACGTTATCGAGCTTGTTGATCTCCAGGTTACGGCGTAGATCGCGCACGGCCGGGCCATAGGCTTCGACGGCGGCGACAAAATCGCAGCGGCGGGCGAGCGGCAGGGTAAAGGTGCCGGCGCCGCAGTACAGGTCCACGGCCAGCTCGTCTTCCTGCGGGTCGAGGGCGTCCATAACGAGATCAATCAAAATCTCGGCGCCCTTGGTGTTGACTTGGAAAAACGACGGGGCAGACAAGCGCATCTGGCCCTCGGCGATGTTCTCGGTCCACGAGCCCTCGCCGGCGAGCATCTCGACTTTGGAGACGCGGCGGGCCTTCTTCTCGCCCTTGCTCATGACGCGCACTATGCTCGTGGGATGAGCGGCGTCCGCCAGCACGCGGGAGACTTGCGAGCGCGGGAAGGAACCCGTGGGCGTCCAGAGCGCGACCTCGAGCGCCTTGGTGCGGCGTGATGCGCGAATGCCCACGCGTTCGAGCCCCAAGTCATGGCTGCCGCTTAGATAGTTGAGTGCGCCGACGACCGATTTGAGCGCCTTTGGGAAGCGCTTATCGAACAGCGGGCACGCATCGACGGTCACGATTTTGCTGGGGTCGACACCGTGCATGCCAAGGCGCACGCGACCGTTGACGACGGTCGGTTCGAGCTCGATTTTATTGCGGTAGCCCCAGTCGTCCTTGGTGTGGCAGATGGGCTGTACCAACTTATCGACCTGCTCAGGAGCGAACTTGCCGATGCGCTCGAGCGTGGAGCGCAGGTTTTGCTCCTTGGCGGCGAGCTGCGCCGTGCGTGAGAGATTGCCCCACGAACAACCGCCGCAGATGCCAACGAAGGGGCAGGGGGGCTGAATGCGATCGGGGCTCGGCTCCAGAATCTCGGTCGTGCGGGCGCGCATGAACGACTTGCCGTCCTGTACGACCTCGGCTTCGACGGTGTCGCCTGCCACGGCGCCCTGCACAAAGACGGCCTTGCCGTTGTCGGCGTGCGCCAGCCCGTCTGCGCCGTAGGTCATCGATTCTATAGTGAGCTTCATATCCCTGCCTGTCATTCGTGTTGTTGTTCGCACCATGGTAGCAGGGAAAAGCGCCCCGCATCCGAGGCTTTCCTCAAATGCGGGGCGCTTCTACAAACTGCTTCTACAAACGACTATTTCGTCTTGCCGGTAATGAGCGTCTTAAGACCCAGGCCGATCAGGCCCAGGCCCATGCGCACACGACCGGGGCGATGGCGCTCGATGGCCTTGGTCTTGCCGGCGGGCTTATCGCGACGGGCGCTCGTCTCAGGCGCGGGCTTAGCTGCCTGCGGCTCGGGCTGAGGTACAGGTGCGGGCTCGGGCTCAATGACGGTCGCCTGGACCTTTTGGACTTTGGGTGCTACCGGCTGCGGCTCGGGCTCGGGGGCGGGTTTCGCCTCAATGACGGGCTCGGGCGCGGCCTCGGCGTTGCGATAGGCGCGCTCCAGCAGAGCTTCCTGCGAGTTGAAGGGCTTCTCACCCTCTGCGCGCTCCACGGGGACCCAGGTGCCGTCGCTCGTGAGGCTGCGGGCCTTCACGTTGTCGCGCAGCTGCATACCCATGTACTCGTGCACCAGGGCGCGGCAGGTGGGGTCGAGCACAGGGAAGGCGATCTCCACGCGGTGCTCGGTGTTGCGTGTCATCATGTCTGCCGAGCTCAGGTAAATCATGTCCGAGTCCACGCCAAAAGCGTAAACACGGGCGTGCTCCAAAAAGCGTCCGACGATGGAGCGGACATGCACGTTCTCGGTCTTGCCCGGAACACCGGGCTTGAGGCACGAGATGCCGCGGATGATCATGTCCACGCGGACTCCAGCGCACGATGCCTCGGCGATCTTGTCGATAACCTCGCGGTCGGTGAGCGAGTTGAGTTTAAAGAACACGCGGGCGGGCTCGCCAGCGAGAGCGCGCTGAATCTCGCGATCCAGACCGCGCATGATGAGCGGCTTGAGGCCTACGGGCGCCACGCCCAGGAAGCGGTAATCGCCGCGCAGGTTGCCCAGCGACAGGTTGCGGAAGAACAAGTTGGCGTCCTCGCCGATGCCGGGGTGGGCGGTCATGAGCATAAAGTCGCTGTAGAGTTTGGCCGTCTTCTCGTTAAAGTTGCCGGTGCCCAGCAGCGTCAGGCGCGTTAGCGCCATGCCTTCGCGATAGGTGAGCTGGCAGATCTTGGAGTGGCACTTAAAGCCCTCGGAGCCGTAGATGACGGTGCAGCCGGCCTCTTCCAGGCGCTCGGCCCACTCGATGTTGTTCTGCTCGTCAAAGCGCGCGCGGAGCTCCATGAGCACCGTGACTTCTTTGCCGTTCTCGGCGGCATCGATCAGCGACTCGCACAGGCGGCTCTGCTTGGCCACGCGGTAGAGCGTAATGCGCAGCGAGATGCACTCGGGGTCATAGGCGGCCTCGTGCACCAGGTCCAAGAACGGATTCATGGCCTCGTAAGGGTAAAAGAGCAGCTTGTCGTGCTGCAGCACCTGCTCGCGGATGGAGCGGGTCATATCGATGGTGGGGTTGGGCTGCGGCTTAAACGGCGTAAAGAGCAGCTCGTTGCGTAGATGCTCGGGAATCTTGCCCTCAATGCCGAAGACGTAGCCCAGGTCGAGCGGGATATCGCAGGTAAAGACCGAGCGGCGAGAAAGCTCGAGCGCCTTGCGGATGGTCTTGAGCGTCGCCTTCTCGAGCGACCCCGAGACCGCGAGCACTACCGGCTGCAGACGCAGGCGCTTCTTGAGGATGCGCTTCATGTGCTGGCGGTAGTCCTCTTCCTCCTCGACGCCCTCGCCGTCCGGATCGATGTCGGCGTTGCGGGTGACGCGGATGAGCGCGCGGTCGAGCGGCTTATAGGAGCCAAAGCAGCTGTCCAGGCAGGCGAGGATGACGTCCTCGAGCAGAATGTAGGAGTAGGTGCCGGTGGGCGAGGGGATATCGACCACGCGGTTCATCGAGGCGGGGATCTCGATAAGGCCCAGCAGGCTCTCCTCGTCGGTGACGCCGTCCAGGCCACAAGCCAGATAGAGTGCACCGTTGCGCAGGTTGGGGAAGGGATGGCGCGGGTCAATGACCAACGGCGAGATGACCGGCGACACGTAGGCCTGGAAGTAGCGGGTTACAAAGGTGCGCTCCTCGGGCGTAAGCGAATCGATGCGGGCGCGGTGAACGCCCAGGGTGTCGAGCTTGCCCTCGATGCTCTTAAAGATGGACTCCCATCGGGTAAGGAGCCCGGGCATTTCGGCCATGACAGCATCGACCTGTTCGGAGGCGGTCATATTGCTCTTGTTGTCGACAGGCTGTTTTTTGAGCTCTGCCAGATCGGACAGGCCGCCCACGCGCACCATGAGAAACTCGTCGAGGTTGGACTCGAAAATCGACACGAACTTTAGACGCTCGAACAGCGGAACGGTCTCGTCGAAGGCTTCGTCAAGCACACGGTTGTCAAAGCGCAGCCAGCTGAGCTCTCGGCTCTGCGTGTACGAGAAGTCGCGCGGCGGTTTGCGCAGCTTTGCGGCGGCTTGCTTTTTTTCGATTTTGCTCGGCATATGCATCTGTCCGTTCAGTCCCCGCAGGGGACGGTTGCCTAACACTATTCACTATTGTCTCAATTTAGTCGACCTATGGCACGGACGTATCGCGTGAACGGTATCTTTACCTACTTCTTACGCTGACAAGCCATAGAGCTGACGCCCGTCGCGTTGTGAAAAAACGGTCTATATCCTCACTCAACTGGTGAGTATGTGTGAATAAGAATGATAGGTAGCTGAATATCATTGAATACAGACAGAAACACGAACAAGCGTCATTTATATACATAAAACAGTTATAGATATGCAATTCCTAATCGAAAGATTGGAGTTGTAATTGCGAATGATTTTTGAGAAAAAAGAGCGTTTACCTTAGAAAAGTTACTTTAGAACGCCGAAGTACATCATGGGGGAATCACATGCGATATACCGTTCATCGCACTTTGTTGACCGTTCGGGGGCGAGGTGGAATTGCGGGTGATTTTTGGATATAACTAGAGCTGTCAGCAAGCAGCGTCCCATATGGAGGGGCGCAGATACATTCGGCCAGTAAGGCCCGAAAGAAAGGTAGGAGGCCATGACGAAAGGTCTGCACGTGCCTTCCGAGA
>URNQ01000104.1 GCA_900549245.1 uncultured Collinsella sp. | reverse complement strand
CCGGTCTTGTGCTCGCGCGCGATCGGGCAGGTGTAGGTAACGACGACCCCGCCGGCACAGCTGACGGTGGCAACGCCCTCTTCCTCGGAGTCAAGGTTAATCATGGTGCGGGCGCTAATCTGGGACTTGTCGAGCGTCTCGGCGCCGACCAGGCCAGTCTCCTCGTCGGTGGTGAACACGCACTCGAGGGCCGGATGGGTAATCGAATCGTCGTTGAGCACGGTAAGCATAAGCGCGACGGCAATACCGTTGTCGGCGCCCAGAGTGGTGCCGTTAGCGGTGAGGACGCCGTCCTTGACGACCAGGTCGATACCATCGGTCGTAAAGTCGTGCTCAACGGAGCCCAACTTGTCGCACACCATATCGATGTGGCCCTGCAGCATCACGGTCGGGGCATTCTCGGCACCGGCAGATGCGGGCTTGCGAATGATGACGTTGTAGACCTCGTCCTGGTACACATCGAGACCGCGCTCCTTGGCAAACGCAACCAGGAAATCGCTGATGCCCTTCTCGTTGCCAGACCCACGGGGGATCGCGCTGACCTCCTCAAAGAAATGGAACAGCTGGGCGGGCTCGTAGCCGGTAATCTTGTAGTCCATGGTGCCTCCTTGGCGCAACTGGTTAGACAGTAAGACATGCGACTTGTATATTCCCAGACTTTGCGTGCATAAACCAGTCGAAAACGCCGAGCGCCCTCGCATCATCGGCTAACGGTGGACCGTATAGCGTAACGGTCACAACTTCCGCAGCTCTACAAATCGAGGCGCCCTTTCCGGAGCGCCTCGATTGCGCGTATCAAATTGTCGCCACGCCCTACAGCGCGCCGGAACCGGCTTGCATCATGCCGCCGGGGCCCGAGGTCACGCCGCCGCTCACGGGCGCGGCGTTGCCGGTGTGCGGTACCGCCGGGGCGGTATCGCCACCAAGCGTGCCCGCCGGACGCGGTGCCGGGATCTCGCCCGTGCCGCGGCTAAAGACAAACTTGCCATCGGCCACGTCGCACAGGACGGTATCGCCCTCGCCCCACTCGCCAGCCAGCAGTTCCTCGGACAGCGGATCCTCGATGAGCTTTTGGATGGCACGACGCAGCGGACGCGCGCCGTTGGTGAGGTCGGTACCCTCCGCCACAATCTTGTCGTAGGCCGCATCGGTAAGCTTGATGTTCATGCCGTTTGCGATCAGGCGCTGGCGCAGATCGTCCACCAGCAGGTGCGCAATCTTGGTCAGGTTCTCGCCCGAGAGCTTCTGGAACACCACGATGTCGTCGATACGGTTGAGCAGCTCGGGGCGGAACAGGCGCTTGAGCTCGCCCATCGCGCGGCCGCGGATCTCACTCGAGGTGAGGCCCTGCTCGCCGGTGGTGCCAAAGCCAACGCTCGCATCCTGCGCGATCTCGCGGGCGCCCACGTTTGACGTCATGATGATCACCGTATTGCGGAAGTCGACCGTCTTGCCCTGGCTATCGGTCAGACGGCCCTCCTCCAACACCTGCAGCAGGATATTGAAGATGTCGGGGTGCGCCTTCTCGATCTCGTCGAACAGCACGACCGAGTACGGGTGACGGCGAACAGCCTTGGTGAGCTGGCCGCCCTCGTCGTGGCCCACATAGCCCGGGGGGCTACCGATGAGCTTGGAGACCTCGAACTCACTGCCAAACTCCGACATATCGAAGCTGATGAGCGCGTCCTTGCTGCCAAAGAGATACTCGGCGAGCGTCTTGGCGAGCTCGGTTTTGCCCGTGCCGGTGGGGCCCAGGAAGATAAAGCTGCCGCCGGGGCGACGCGGGTCCTTGAGCGGCGAGCGGCTGCGGCGCACGGCCTTGGCAACGGCCTCGACGGCCTCGTCCTGACCGATGATGCGCGTCTTGAGCACGCTTTCGGCCTGCAGCAGGCGGCGGCTCTCGCTCTCGGTGAGCGAGGACACCGGCACGCCCGAGGTCACGGACACGATGTCGGCAATCTGGGAGACATCGATGGTGAGCGGGCTGGCGTCGAGCTCGGCCGTCCAGGCAGCCTTGGCCTCGGCGAGCTCAATCTCGGCAGCCTTTTGCTGCTCGGTGATCTCGGCGGCCTTGTTCATGTCGTCGCTCTCGGTGGCCTCCTGCGCGGCGGCCTTAAGCTCCTCCACGCGATGCTCGGCCTCGCGCACCGGCTCGGGCGCGCGGTTGGCGGCGATGCGGGCGCGGGCGCCGGCCTCGTCAATGAGGTCGATGGCCTTATCGGGCAGGAAGCGATCCTGGATGTAGCGGTCGGAGAGGTTCGCGGCGGCCTCGATAGCACCCTGCGTATAGCGCACATGGTGGTGCTCCTCGTAGCGCGGCTTGAGCGCGGTCAGGATCTTGACCGTGTCCTCGACGCTCGGCTCCTCGACATCGATGGTCTGGAAGCGACGCTCGAAGGCCGGGTCCTTGGTGAGGTACTTGCGGAATTCCTCGGCCGTGGTGGCGCCGATAATCTGGAAGGCACCGCGCGCGAGCACGGGCTTGAGCATGGAGCTCGCGTCGATGGAGCCCTCGGCAGAGCCGGCACCGATGATGGTGTGCATCTCGTCAATAAACAGGATGACGTCGTCAGCTTCGGTGGCCTCCTGGATCACGTTCTTGAGGCGCTCCTCAAACTCACCGCGATACTTGGCGCCCGCCACGAGGCCCGGCAAGTCGAGCGTCCAGATGTTCTGGTTCATAAGGTTCTCGGGCACGTTGCCGGCTGCAATCTGCTGAGCCAGACCCTCGACGATGGCCGTCTTGCCCACGCCGGGGTCGCCCAGAATGAGCGGGTTGTTCTTGGTGCGGCGCGAAAGAATTTCCATCATACGCTGGACTTCCTTTTCGCGGCCGATCACCGGATCGAGCTCGCCGTCGCGCGCCTTCTGCGTAAGGTTGGTCGCGAACTGCTTAAGCGTATCGGTGCCGCTCCCCTTTTGCTGGGAGGCATCCGAGCCGCTAAAGAACGGCAGGCCCGTACCGGGACGCCCGGCACCGGCGCCGGCGAGCGGACGCTTCTTGTCCTGGTCCTTGGCAGTGAGTTTCTCGATAGCCTTTTTGATGGAGGCGGACGACACGCCCAGGCGCATGAGGATGTCCATGGCCATGCCGTTGCCCTCTTCGACGATGCCGATGAGCAGGTGCTCGGTCGACACATACGTCTGGTTGTTCTCGCGTGCCACGCGGAAGGAACGCTCCATCACGCTAATAACGAGCGGCGTAAAGGCGAGCTTGGCCGCCTCGGTCTCCTCACTGGGCTCGGGAACCGTGGTCTGGACCTCTTTGAGCGTATCCATGATGTCATCGTAGGAGATATCAAGTGAGCGCAGCGCCTCGGCAGCGATACCCTCGTCCTCCTTGGCGAGTGCGAGCAGCAGGTGCTCGGTGCCCACCTTACTTGAATGAAGATCGAGCGCCTCCTGCTTGGCCATGGACATGACCTTACGCGCTCGATCGGTAAATCTATCTAACATGCTCGTTTCCTTACATGAGTTCATCGAAATCAAAACGCCCGCCCGTCGGCAGCGCTTTTGTCTCTTTACCCACAGGTTGTCTATGTTAACAGCTGGAGGAATATCTATAAACCCGGCTCACATGAATGCAGGTTATGACCGCATCGCGGGACTCACCGCGCGATGCGCGACAGGCGCCCCGCAAGAGAAACCCTAGGCGTCTTTCACCACGTCGGGACTCGTCGCACGCGATGCGCGATAGGCATCGGCCTCCTTGGAGACGCGTTCGAGCAGCTCGGATGTATCGACGCCCTCGACTTGCGCGACCGTTTCCACCGTCTGCATGGCGACCGCCCTCAGGTACGCGCACGCGCTGTCCCCCAGCTGCTCGAGGTCTATCTCCTCGCCGCCCTCCCGAGCAAAGCCGACCGCCATCACAAAGCCCATGATGCCCGAGACCAGAAAGCCCACCGCAAAGCTCGAATCTGCCTTGAGCTCTTCTCCGTCGGGGTGGACGATCTCTCTCACGCGGTCGATGATGATCGTATGGATGCCCTGCACGACCTGCTCGGCGGCACCCGCCCTCATGGTGATGACGATGCGCCGCAGCAGGCAGCGGACGTCGCGCCGGTCGAACGCCGAAAGGTCGCCCTCGCTCGAAAAATGCCAGAGGGCATCGGTGATGAGCTCGTTATCCTGCAGCAGCTGGGCTATGGCGATGGCGACGAGTTCATCGAAATCGTGAAAATAGTAGTAAAACGTTCCGCGATTGCACTGGGCGGCGCGGGTCACCTCGCCAACCGACAGCTCGAAGATGCTGTTGTTCTCGATGAGCTCCCAAAACGCCTCGATGATACGGGTGCGTGCATCGGGCACATCGGCGTCCTTACGCGGTCTCGCCATGCGCCTCACCGCACCCCTGCGCCTTGGCGTTCATGATGAGCATCTGAAGACGGTTCTCCACGTTGGCGAAGCTCACGTCGGGATCGTAGTCGAGCGGCAGGAACTGCGCCGTGGGATACTGCTCCTTGAGCGCATGGATGAGCCCGCGCCCCACGACATGGTTGGGCAGACACCCGAACGGCTGCAGGATCACGAAGTTGCGGCAGCCGCGCTTGGCGTGCTCGAGGATCTCCGCCGGAATCAGCACGCCCTCGCCCGCATCGAACGTATGGTGCAGGATCTTATCGCTCGCGCGCACGAGCTCGGGCATGCGCGTCGGCGGCTCGTAGAGCGGGCTCGCCGCGCCCAGGCGGTCGCAACGGTCGTGCGCGAGCTCGAACAGGTTGTCCGCCGTGGCGTACCAGGCCTTTTCGGGCAGCGACAGGTCGACGTGGAACTCGCGCGACTGCGCATGCTTGTAGAAATAGGTCTTGCGGATCACGTCGGTCATGCGCGCCTCGATGACCTCGAGCCCGTTGTCCTCGAGGTAGCGCTCGATCTCGTGGTTGGCGCCGAGATGGAAATTGAGCAGGTACTCGCCCACGATGAGAACGGTCGGATGCGGGTTCGAGCGGTCGTACGGAACGGCGTCCATGATCGCAAGCGCGCGTTTGAAGCCCGTCGCCTGGCCTCTCAGCCCGGAGCGCTCCATGCCCTCGATAACCTCATCGAGCGCGCGGTCGAACGCAGCGTCCGCCGCGCCCTTCTCGAGCTCGTAGGGACGGATGCGCCTAAGCATGGCCTCGAGGGCATCGATCATGGGAAGACCGTAGGCGATCTGGATGCTCGGGCCAAGGCCGAGCTTGAAGCCCGGATGCGCATTGTGGGCATCGACGTCGTCGTTGGTGAGCACCGGGACATAGTCGTATCCCGCGTCGTCGAGCGCGCGGCGCAGCAGGGGCATGTAGTGCGTCAGGCGGCAGTCGCCGATATACTTGCCAGTCACCACGGCGACGTCGTGCGGGTCGTACTTACCGCTCTTGAGTGCCGCGAGCGCCTCGCCGATCACGATTTGCGCGGGGAAGCAGATGTCGTTGTGCACATAGCGTTTGCCCAGGCGGATGGCATCCTCGCGCCCGATATCAAGGGCCTCGGCGCGCACGCCCTGATTGCGCATCGCCGCGGTCATGAGCCTGCAGAACGCATGGGAGGTGTTGGGGACCAGCGCGATCTTGTCGTGCCGGTCGCGCTTGGTGTACTTGACCTTATACGGGTCGTCGAGCGGATGGACCGCGTGCACCCGGGCGCCCTCGGCACGCTCCTCCGCGCGACGACGGTTGACCGACTCGATAAACGAACGCACGCGAATGCCCATGGGACCGGCGACGTCGCTCTCATCGAGCTTGATCATCATCGGAACCTTGGAGCCCATCTCGCCCATCATGCGCGCGATCTCGTCGGTGAGATACGCATCGTGGCCGCAGCCGAAGCTGCCCATCTGCACGAGCTCGAGCTCGGGCGTCGATGCGACGATGACCGCGCACGACAGCATGCGCGCATGGTAGTTGTTCACGATGTCGATGCGGCTGTTGGAAAGATCGACGTTGCAGACCCCCGGCACCGCATCGGGCGTCAGCACGGGGATGCCGCGCTCAGAGAAGAGCTTGGGCAGCCCGTGGTTGACCAGCGGGTCGTTGTGGTACGGGCGCGAAGCGATCACCACCGCGTAGCCGCCGTCCTCGCGCACGTTCTCGAGCACCTGCCTGCCGCGCAGCTGCAGCTGGTTCTCAAACGTCTCCTGCGCGCGGTCCGCCTGCTCGGTCGCCTTGGCAACCAGGTCGGCATCGATATCGAAGGTCTCCTTGCACCACGCCTTGAGCTGGCGGTTTCGGTCGCCCTCGTCGTACCAGTGGAACAGCGGCGTATCGAACGGAACGCCGAAACGCTCCTCCGGGTTATCGGAATTGCGCATCACGTAGGGGTATCCCTTTACGACGGCGCACATCCACTCGCTGGTAGAGGCGGTGTTTTCGGTGGGCACCGTCGTGATGATGGGCATGAAGATGCGGTCGACGCCGGCGTCGACGAGATTGCGGATGTGCCCGTGGACGAGCTTGGCCGGGAAGCACACGGTGTCGGATGTGACGTGCGCCAGACCGCGCTCGTACATCGCCTTGGTGCTGCGTCCCGAGACGCGCACCTTAAAGCCGAGCGTGCTGAAGAACGTCGACCAGAACGGCATGGTGTCCCAGAACTCGAGCACACGGGGAATGCCGATCGTGGCATCGCGCCCCCCGCAGACGGGAACCGTGGGGTACGACTCGAACAG
>URNQ01000103.1 GCA_900549245.1 uncultured Collinsella sp. | reverse complement strand
CTTGACTTGAAGAAGGGGGAGGCCTCGCGGCCTCCCCCTTTTTTGCGTTTACGGGGCGTAAATGACTCAATTACACCAGACGATCTTGTTGTTTTCGGTATTGAGCCTTTATTTAAAGAAAATAAATCGTATAACAAGGGCAACTGCTATGGCCGCAATGATCAAAAGCAGAATTGTCAGCTGATGCTGCTTGCGTCGTTTACTTGACGAAACGAAGATTGATTTTCCCTGTTTTGGCGTTTCGAGATAGCGAGCCGAATGCGTCAAGGTTTGCTTGGGTCGAGGCCCTCTTTGTTGATGGACGGCGGATGCTTTCATCGGCTCATCACTAGCTGCGCTGTTTTTAGATAATGGTGCGTCTTTCAGATATACAGGGTCTCCCGAGGCGACGCCCATATGTTTACGTCCCGTTTGGGCATCCTCGAGCGTTTGATATCGGTTTCTCGTCACATAATCGGGCTCTGGGTCATTGATGGGCTCTTGCGAGATGTGGGGGCGATGGAACCGTGGCGGCTGCGTAGAAGTATCTTCGCCCTGCGTCGGCATAAACATATTGTTCTGGTTTTGGTCGTCCATGATGCCCTTTAGCTCGTTACCAACAACGTGTACGCGCTCATTGTAAGCCCCTTGTTATTTGTAGCTGCGAACATACTTGTTATTTAAGCTCTGGTTCAAAGAACCTTAACCTTACTAAAACCTGAGTCATACACACTTAGATATGCTTATAGTACTGGACTCAAAAAACTTTATAGTCGATGTATATATGGGCACTGGGTGGGCATATATAAGAGCGTCAAAAGAAGTCCCAGTCACCTAGAAGATGGCTCGGCAGTCCTTAAAAGGAGTGGTAAACATGGCAAGCATGGTTCCTTATCGTTCGGTTTTTGGCGTTCGTCCTTCTGCTAGCTCGCTGTTCGATCTGTTTGATGATATGACCGACCTTGCAAACAACTCGATTGCCTCCAAGGCGTTCCCCGTTGACGTTGAGGACAAGGGCGATGGCTACGAGGTCAAGGCGTATCTGACCGGTGTCGCCAAGGATGACATCGACGTTGAGCTCAATGAGGGTCGCCTGTCCATCAGCGTGAACGTCGAGGAGAGTGCCGAGAACGAGGGCAAGAACTTCCTGCAGAAGGAGTTTAGCTCGTACAGCGCGACGCGTGGCGTATATCTGAAGGACGCTTCGAGCGAGGGCCTCTCTGCAAAGTATGCTGACGGCATCCTCACCGTTACGGTTCCTAAGATCGTCGAGAAGAAGAACGTCACGAAGATCTCCATCGACTAACGATGGCTCTGCTTCAATCGAGAGTATGAGTTAAGGGGGCTGGGAAGTGATTCCCAGCCCCCTTTTGTTGTCTTGTGGGGCTATTGAATAGTTGTCGGTTGATACTGACTTGCAGGGCGTATCGAGAGCTTCCGTGGCCCTTGAAGACGGGTGGCAGAACTGCCGAGTTCATCATCGAGACTTGCATCAAGCGCGTTGGCATAGCTTTTGACGGTAAGGCTTGGACGATTATTGTCCTGGCTGATATGCATGGCGATGAGCTGTTCGGTGCGATCGGTAACAAGTTCGCGCGCGGCTTCGGCGGCCTGGTTGTTGGAGAGGTGCCCCTTTGTGGACAGGATGCGCTCCTGAAGAAAGCGGGGGTACGCTCCTTCGCGCAGCATAGCTACATCGTGGTTGCTTTCGAGCGCGAGAACTCGACAGTCTTTGAGGATGCCTATGGCCTTGCTCGATAACTCTCCGGTGTCGGTGGCAAACCCAATGGAATCATCGAGAGCATTAAATCGATAGCCGACAGGATTGATGACATCGTGCGATGTTGAGTAGGTTTGCATGTGGATGCCGGCAATGGGGAGCGTGTCGCCGGGGTCAAATTCCTCTACGGGCAGGAGCGCGAGGTTTTCTTTGCATGAAAGGGTGTCCCTGCTGGCAAAGAGGGGACCATGCCAGTGCTTGCACCATACATCGAGCCCCTTGATATGGTCACCATGCTCATGGGTGATTACTAGAGCGGCGACGTCGTCTGCCGAGAGGCCAAGCTCCGCCATGCGTTTAAGTGTCTCGCGGCGGGACAGGCCGTTGTCGATCATGATGAGCCCCTGAGGCCCCTCGACGAGTGCGCAGTTGCCTTTTGAGCCGCTGCCGAGGATATGAAGGTGCAGGCGAGACATAAGATTCCAAAGGATACAATGGTTGCGGACGAATAGAGGAGGAAGCGAATGCCAACGGTATCTCAGCACTATGGACATCATGCCGCGCCGAGGACGGATAAGAGCGCCCTGGCAACGCGGCAGGCCGCTGCCCCCGTAGTGCTCATGGTATCAGGCGGTGCGGACTCGACGGCGCTGCTCCTTATGGCTTGCACATCAAAGCTGGATATTCAGGACGGGCGCGGCGTCGCTCCCATTGCGCGCGAGCGATTGCACGTGCTGCATGTAAACCATCATCTGCGCGGGGAGGCATCCGATGGCGACGAGGCCTTTGTACGTGACCTGTGCGCGCAATACGGTTTGCCGCTGTGTGTTGAGCATGCCTATTTTGATGACGAATCGGGCAATATCGAGGCTGCGGCTCGCGAGGTGCGCTATGCCGCGGCACGGAGATACGTTCGCGAACTTTGTGCCGAATCGGGCGCACCGCGGACGGCGGCTCGTATCTGTACCGCGCATACTTCGTCGGACCGCGCGGAAACATTTTTGATGAATGCCATTAAAGGGTCGGGTCCCGCGGGTCTATCGAGCATTCCGCGCCGTCGGAACATTGTGGTTCGCCCCTTGCTCGACCTCACGCACGATGAGCTCGTGAGCTATCTGCAGGTGCACGGTCAGCCATGGCGGGAAGATGAAAGCAACGAGGACGTTTCGTACCTGCGCAACTATGTACGCCATCGGGTGATGCCGGTGGTGGCACAGCGCAACGCGAGCGTCTGTAAGACGATTGGCGCCGCTTGCGAAATTCTGGGCGACGAAGACGCCTTTCTTTCCCAGCTTTCGGCACAGGCGTTTCGAAGCTGCCTGCGCAAGGAAGCGGCGGGCGCACTTGTGCTCGATGCGCGCCGTCTTGCCGCCGCTGAGGTTGTGATTGCACGGCGTATCGTGCGATTGGCGATTAAGCGCATCGATCCCGACGCGCGACCGGAGATGCGGCACGTGGAGCGCGTGCTCGCCTGCGTCGCTGCGGGCTCGGGCTCGGTTACGCTTCCTGCGGGAATTGATGCCCGTGTGGAGTTTGGCACGTTGGCGTTCAAGGCCCCGGCGGCGCGCGAGGGTTTAGTGGCCGATTGGATCTCCGTCCCGGGTCGTCTGCCGCTGGGGGCGGGGCATATGCTGACAGCGGAGCCGATGGCTGTGGAGCCGGGGTGCGATATCGTGCACCGTGCCCGCGAGCTTGCTGCTGCCGGAAAGGTTGCGGCCTTGGTGGATGCGGCGGCCCTGGGGTTTGCCGACCGCGATAGCGAGCGGATGTTAGCCGGCTCGCGCGGGGAGATTCCCACCGAGGCACGATCGGCACGCCTGTGGGTGGATAGCCCTGTGCCGGGAGACGTGATGTGCCCGTTGGGGATGAACGGCCGAAGCAAGAAAGTGTCAGACCTGTTGAACGAGGCGCGCATTCCTGTTTCAGACCGCTCTGGCGTACCCGTGGTAAGAACGGCTCCGGGAGGTGCCGTAGTATGGGTCGCGGGCGTTCGCGCGGACGAGCGTTTTAAATGCACGGCCGCAACGCGCGTGGCATATCTGCTTCGTGTGGTTGACGCGGATTAGCTCCTCGCACCAGCTTTTCTGTGCGGCGTTGACGGTATTCCCGCGCTGATGGTGCGCGGGCTGGAAAATATACCCCGTGCGCTGCTAGAATGTGTAGTTCGCGTCCATGCGGCGGTGCGTGGGCGATAAGCACAAGAAAGGGTTGTCATGGCTTCTCAACATCCGGATATCGAGAAGGTTCTGTTTACGCAGGAGGATATCGACGGTATCGTCTCTCGCCTAGGCGAGCAGATTACTCGCGACTACGCGGGTAAGGATCTGGTGCTGATTGCGGTCCTGCGCGGCGCCGTGGTCTTTATGGGCGACCTGATGCGCAAGATCGAGCTGCCGACCAACATCGATTTCATGGCTGTTTCGAGCTATGGCGACGGTGTGAAGTCCTCGGGCATCGTGCGTATCATTAAGGACCTGGATATCGACATCCGCGGTCGCGACGTGCTGATCGTCGAGGACATTCTGGACTCGGGCCTGACGCTCAAGTATCTGATGAAGAACCTCGAGAGCCGCAAGCCCGCCTCGCTGGAGGTTGCCGCCTTCCTGTGGAAGGACGTTGAGGACCGTACCTCGGCCGTCACGCCCAAGTATGTTGGAACCCATTGCCCCGATGCCTTTGTGGTGGGCTACGGCCTCGACTATGCCGAGCGCTATCGTAACCTTCCGTATCTGGGCATTTTGAAACCGGAGGTTTATTCGTAAGATGCCCGACGACCGTAACGATAACAATTCCCAGACTCCCCGGGAGCCTAAGATCCCGGGGATGCCCGGAGGCAAGAAGCCCACGCGTACGGGCTGGCTGTATTTTATTTTGGCTTGCGCGCTTCTGGGCTACGCCTTCTTTAACATGGGCTCCGGCTTTGCCAGCTCCAGCAATACCGTTAAGCTTGCGACGAGCGAGATGGTGAGCGCCATTAAGCAGGATCGCGTCGAAGATTTGACCTATACGGTTCAAGACGGAAGCGTGGCGGGTCATTACTGGAAGACGAAAAAGGACAAGGGTGATACGAGCGAGCTCAAGAGCTTCTCCTCGACCTATGTCGGCTCCGATTCGCTTGCCGAGCTTATGGCGGAGCACCCCGACACCAAGTACATCGTCAACACCAACGACCCCGATTTTTGGGGCGACTTGGCTATGAGTGTGCTGCCGACGATTGCCCTGATCGCCATCATGTTCTACTTTATGCGCCAGATGATGGGCGCCAATAATAGGAACATGCAGTTTGGCAAGACCAATGCCAAGACCAACGAGGCTACGCGTCCCAAGGTCAAGTTCGAGGACGTTGCCGGCGTGGACGAGGCAGTCGAGGAGCTCGAGGAGATCCGTGACTTTTTGAGCGATCCGGATCGCTATCGCAAGCTGGGCGCCAAGATCCCGCGTGGCGTGTTGCTGGTGGGCCCTCCGGGCACCGGTAAAACGTTGCTGGCCAAGGCCGTTGCCGGCGAGGCGGGCGTGCCGTTCTTTAGCATCTCGGGTTCCGACTTTGTCGAGATGTTCGTGGGTGTCGGCGCCAGCCGTGTGCGTGACCTCTTTAAGGAGGCCAAGTCTCAGGCTCCGTCGATCATCTTTATTGACGAGATCGATGCCGTGGGACGTCAGCGCGGAGCCGGTCTGGGCGGCGGTCACGACGAGCGCGAGCAGACGCTCAACCAGCTGCTGGTCGAGATGGACGGCTTTGAGGAAAGCGAGTCGGTCATCCTGATCGCTGCGACCAACCGTCCTGACATCCTGGATCCGGCATTGCTGCGTCCCGGCCGTTTTGACCGTCAGGTTACGGTCGACCGTCCGGATGTGAAGGGCCGCGAGCAGATCTTGCGCGTGCATGCCGAGAACAAGCCGATGGACGAGGACGTTAAGTTTGAGAAGCTCGCCCAGATGACCGTTGGCTTTACTGGTGCCGATTTGGCGAACCTGCTCAACGAGTCTGCGTTGCTGGCCGCTCGCCGTCATCGTTCTGTGATCTCGATGGACGAGGTCGAGGAGTCGATGGAGCGCGTGATTGCCGGACCGCAACGCAAGGGTCGCGTGATGACCGAAGCCGAGCGCACCACGATTGCCTACCATGAGAGCGGTCACGCTTTGGTGGGCCACATCCTGGAGCACTCCGATCCGGTTCATAAGATCTCGATCGTCAGCCGCGGTCAGGCCCTGGGCTACACACTGCAGCTTCCGCAGGAGGACCACTTCCTCAAGACCAAGAACGAGATGCTCGACGAGCTTGCCGTGTTTTTGGGCGGTCGCGTTGCCGAGGAACTCATGTGCGACGACATCACGTCGGGCGCGAGCAACGATCTGGAGCGCGCGACCAAGATGGCGCGCGAGATGGTCACGCGCCTGGGCATGAGCGAGGAACTGGGTACGCAAGTGTTTGGTGAGGCGCAGCATCAGGTATTCCTTGGTCGCGATTACGCCGATCACCAGGATTACTCCGAGGAGACGGCGCGTCGCATCGACATCGAGGTCCAGCGCATTATGCGTGAGGCCCATCGTCGTGCGGTCGAGATTTTGGATGCCCGCCGCGATCAACTCGATCTGATGGCCAAGGTGCTGCTTGAGCGCGAGACCGTCGAGGGTGACGCCGTGAACGCCCTGCTCGACAACGAGTGGGACGCTTACCTTGAGCGCGAGGGCGATATCCTGGCGGCCAAGGAGGAGCGCAACGCCAAGGCGGCTGGCATGCCGACCAAGAAGCGCTCGCTTCGCATGAGCGAGGAGGAGTTGGCGGCTGATGCCGCGGCCTTTGCGCAGGCGGCCATGCAGGAGGATGCCGAAGCCGCATCCGATGATGCCGGAGATGGCAATGCTGCCAACGCTGACGGCAACACCGACGCCGACAAATAGTTCTTGTAGCGAAAGCCTCCGCGGGGAAACCTGTGGAGGCTCTTTCTTTTGAGCGATATGTTGATTGGGGACAGACTTAAATTGAACTGCATCCCATTTCTTGGACTTTGAAATTAAGGTTCGAGAAAAGGGAGGCA
>URNQ01000102.1 GCA_900549245.1 uncultured Collinsella sp. | reverse complement strand
CGGGCACATCGCCGCGCATGCCGACAGTGACCTCGCGGTACTTGTAGCCGGTCGACATATCGTTGTGATACTCGATCTTGTGCGGCCAGCGGGCAAGGATCTTCTCGCACACGCCGGTCTGCTCGATCACCTGGTGCGGAGTAAGGCCACAGGCGGGGTCGTAAGGCATGTCACCGGTCAGATACTCCCAATCGTTGGCTTTGAGGTCGTACATAACCAGGCCGCCCATCTCACCAATGTAGGAGTTGAGGCCGAGCACGCGCGCGTCCTCGTGGATCATGGTACGGTTGCGACCCGAGGTGGGAACCACCTGAATACCAGCGCGAGCGAGCGCCACGACGGCCTCGACGAGTTTGGTCGAGGGGTTGCCGTCGTTGTCGCGCAGCACGCACGAGCCGGGCGCGAGCATGGTGGCGTCCAGGTCGGTAAAGACGTACTTGACCTTGGCAAGACGCTCGCGCATCTCGCCCGAAAGCTCGGCGACGGTCGGCAGGGTGTTGTGGGACATGGTTACTCCGTTTACGTAGAAGGGTTTGGACTTGGACGGCATGTTTTGATTGAGGGAACACGTTTATGGCGACAGCGCACTCAGGGCGCCTTCGCCATCATGGTTCATTAGTCAAACTGGGTAACATCGATCAGGCGATTGGCCAACGAAAGGTCGCTCTCGATGGGCACGAACTCGTCGCCCACGTGCATGAGCTCCTCGTCACCCTTTGCCAGCAGCAAGACAATGGTGGGAGCATCGGGGTTGACGTACTCCTCGCGCGCCGCCTTGAACGCCGCATGCACAGCGGCTTCGCGATCGAGGATGATCTTGTTCGGCGTATCGTCGGGAACATGTTCGGCAAGCTCGCGACAGACCTTCATCGGGTCCTCGTGAGCCGGGTCCTCGTTGGCAAAAATCATCAGGTCGGAATATGGTGCGGCCTCGCGCGGAAGCTGCTCGCGGCGCTCCTGCGCCTTGCCGCCGGCAGCGCCAAACACTGCAATGACGGGGCTAGTGGGAAACGCGCGCTTGACCGACGAGAAAAGCGAACGGAACGAAAGCTGGTTGTGCGCATAGTCAACGACGCAGATCACGCGGCCGTCCTTCGACTCCACGACCTCCATACGGCCCGGCACACGCAGTTTGGAGAGGCCCTTCTTGATGGCATCGATACCGATGCCGATCTCGTGCGCAGCGGCGATAGCGACCAACGCGTTCTCCACGTTAAAGTCTCCCGCGATACCCAGCAGGATCTTCTCCCCCGCCTCGGACTCGTCGGCACACAGACCATGCAAGTTGAACTCGATGCTAAAGCCGACCATGCGCACATCGCTCGCCCACAGGCTTGCCTCGGGATGCTCGACGCCAACGGTCACCAAGCGCTCGGCCGTCGACGCTGCCTCCAGCACACGGTCAACCTCTTCGGTGCCCAGATTCACCACGGCGGTCTTTGCCTGGTCAAAGATCCTGAGTTTGCTCTCAAAATAATCCTCAAACGTGGGGTGTTCGATCGGCGAGATGTGGTCACGGCCGATGTTGAGGAAGCACGCCACGTCAAACGGCAGATTCTCGACGCGTTGGTACTTGAGCGCCTGGCTCGAGACCTCCATGACCATGGACTGGCGACCGGACTCACGGCAGTTGGCGATATGGCGCCAGACCTCGGGGGCCTCGGGCGTAGTATTGGTGCTCTCGTAGCACTCGATGCCATCGTCGGTACTCACCGAGCCGATCATGCCGCAGGATTCGCCCGCTGCCTTGATGATGGACTGAAGCATAAAAGCGGCCGTGGTCTTTCCCTTGGTACCGGTGATGCCCACGATCTTGACGTCGTGGTCGGGACGGTCGTAGACCTCCGGCGGCAACAGGGCCATGGCCGTGCGAACGCTATCAACAACCAGCATCGCAGCACCGCTCTCCTGCGCCAGCGGCTCCAGAGACTCGACCAGCGACTCTTCGCACACAAATGCGACGGCACCCGCATCGAGCGCCATGCTCAAAAACGCGGGCTTAAAGGCAGCACCTTTGCAAAAGAACACGTCACCTGCCGAGACCGCGCGCGAATCAAACGAGCAGCCGGTCACGGTACGCTCGTCAACCTGCTCTGATGCGCGCAGCTCGCCGCACACGTCGAGAAGCTTGGCAAGCGTATCGACCGTGGTCACGGTCGCGGAATCCGAATGGTGCATCTTTCACCTTTCTCAGCCATTTGGCAGGGACGGTTTTTATGTGCTGCCTTCCCCCCCCCCGAAAAACCGCCCCCGGGGGGAGCCGTTACGCGCAGGCGTTCGTAAGCCGAGGCTAGGCAGCCTGAGCAGCGGGCTGGTCCTCGTCGATAAAGAAGCGCTTGTACCACACCAGGAACACGAGCGGCGTATAGATCTTGCGCTGGAAATCGCCCTTGCCCGCAAAGTGCAGATCGAGCAGGTGCATGAGCTCGTCGGTATCGAAGAACTCACTTGCCCACGGCGCGGTGAAGTACTCCTTGACATAGTCGTACCACTTTTGCTCGCGCAGCCAGTAGACAATCGGCACCGGGAAGCCCACCTTGGGACGGGTGGCCCACTCATCGGGCAGCGACTTGTTGGCAGCGTGGCGGAGTACCTGTTTGTTGCCGTTCTCGTTGATGCGGTAGCGGTCGGGAATGTGCTCGGCGAACTCCATGACTTTGCGGTCCAGGAAGGGCACGCGCAGCTCCAGCGAGTGCGCCATGCACATCTTGTCGGCCTTGAGCAGAATGTCGCCCGGGAGCCACATGTTCATGTCCAGGTACTGCTTCTTGACCAGCTCGGGCTGACCCTTCACGCGCGCATAGATGGGAGCGGCAAGCTCGAAGGCGCCATCGCCGGTGTTGTACTCGGGCTTGAGCACGCCGTCGACCTCGCGCTCCGGCCATACCAGAGCCTGTCCCAGGAACGACTTCTCAGGGATCTCGGCACCCTTGACCAGGAAGTTATGTCCCTTGAAGTACGGCATATGCAGCGCCAGGTTACCGAGCGCGCGACGGATGGGCAGCGGCACCATCTTTTTGTACTTGCGGACCGGGACCGTGTCCTCGTAGTAGGCGTAGCCGCCAAAGAGCTCGTCGGCGCCTTCGCCCGAAAGCACGACGGTGACGTCCTTGCGGGCCATCTCGGCCAAGAACCACAGCGGCACGGAAGACAGGTTGGACTGCGGCTCGTCCATGTGATACTGGATGTCCTCGAGCGCACCGAAGAACTCGTCGGCGGTAATCATCTTGCGGACATTCTCGACGCCGAGCTTATCGGAAAGCTCCTTGGCGTAGTTAGTCTCGTTGAAATTCTTGTAATCGAAGCCCACCGAGAAGGTCTTGTCGGGCATGAGGCAAGCGGCGATGTAGCTGGAGTCGACGCCGCCGGAAAGGAACGACGCGACCTTGACGTCGGCGATGCGATGGGCCTCGACGCTCTCGTGCACGACCTCGTCCAGCTCGTCGACGTACTCCTCGAACGGCTTCTCGACGGCAGAGTAATCGCAATCCCAGTAGCGCTCGATGTTCATCTTGCCGGTCGGGATGTCTACGGTAAAGTAATGCGCCGGCGGCAGCTTGTAGACACCCTCGAAGAAGGTCTCCTCGGTTGCCGAATACTGCAGCGTCATGTACGGACGCAGGGCCTTTTTGTTGACCGCCTTGTGGAAGTGCGGGTAGTCTAGGAAGCTCTTGATCTCGGAACCAAAGAGCACGCCCGGAGCGCCGTCGCCCGCATCGGCCATGGGATAGTAGTAGAGCGGCTTGATGCCAAAGATATCGCGGGCGCCAAAAAGCTTGTTCTTCTTCTTGTCCCAGATGACGAAGGCGTACATACCGCGCAGGCGATCAAGTACTGCCTCGCCCCACTCCTCATAGCCGTGCAGGAGGCTCTCGGTGTCGGCGCCGCAGTGGAACTTATAGCCCTTGGCCTCGAGCTCGGAACGGAGTTCTTGGAAGTTGTAGATCTCGCCGTTGAAGACGATAACGACGCTGCCGTCCTCATTGGCCATGGGCTGAGCGCCGGCCTCGGTCAGGTCGAGGATCGACAAGCGGCGGAAGCCGAGGGCAACGCGGCCGTCGATAAACTGACCGCCCATGTCGGGACCGCGATGGACGATGCGGTCCATCATCTTGGTGAGCACCTCGGATTGGTTATCCGTCCCACCGACAAAACCGACAAAACCGCACATATACTATCCCCTCTGCTGTTGCTGGGCATCAAATCGAATCAGTAGCTTTTGAGTATACCCGAGGGCGTAAAGAGGGGCGGAATGTTCAGGCAATCTCAACTGAATCAGCTCCGCTGTGACACGCGCCGGTTACCTTTAATGGATATGAGATGAATGAGGCGATTGTTTTGCTATACTCTCTCCGCACGGGCGATTGGCGCAACGGTTAGCGCAGGTGCTTTACACGCACAAGGTTGGGGGTTCGAATCCCTCATCGCCCACCACTGATTTGATAGGCTCCCAGCTATGGGGGCCTTTCTTTTTTGGGCCCAGCGCAGAGGGATTCGAACCCGCCAGCACGTCCGTCACAAAGGCCGTGGCCAAAAAATGGCAAAAATGAGTACTGTTACTAATTTTGTAGCAGCGATTTTTGGGTTTCGCTGGGTAAATCTAGCCCTGAATCAGCGATTTGAAGCCTTTGCTAGCTGTTTCCCCATTAACATAACTGAACATGTGTGGTCTAACTAATCCTAGATAGTCGGTTTCATATGAGATTCAGCTGGTAACAGTACTCATATTTGATGTTTTTTGACCAGCAGGTCTCCCCGCCTTAGCAAATCTAAGGCAAAACGGGCTCCAGACCGCTGAATCATGCCACATAGGGCACGTCCGCAGTCCGGAACCCGGTCAAAGTTAAGTTATTTCGCTGTGTTAGGCCAAAACGTCCGACAGGATCTCGATCAGACTGTCCACGTCGGATTCCTCGCAGACGAGCGGCGGCAGGAAACGCAGCGTATGAGCACCTGTAGCGTTAATCACGGCACCGGCGGCCAGCGCGCGGGCAACAATATCATGCGCGTCGCCCGCGGCATCATCCAAATCACAGCCGAGCATCAAGCCGCGGCCACGCACCTCGGTCACGTTCGGCAGCTTGGCGAGCTTTGCCTCCATATAGGCGCCTACCTTGGCAGCATGGTCGGCATAATCGCCGCGCACGAGCGCGGAGAGCGTCGCGGCGCACGCCGCGACCGCCAAAGGTCGAGCCGTGGCCGCCCGGCTTAAACACGTCGGCAATCTCCTTCTTTGCTACGACGGCACCCATGGGCACGCCATCGGCAATGCCCTTGGCAAGGCTCATGATGTCGGGTTCCACGCCATAGGTTTGGAATGCAAACGGCTTGCCGGAGCGGAAGATGCCGCACTGGACCTCGTCGGCTATAAGCACGGCGCCCACTTCGTGTGCCAGGTCGCGCGCTGCCGCCATAAACTCCTCGGTCATGGGGTGCACGCCACTCTCACCCTGGATCGGCTCGAGCATCACGGCACAAATTTCGCTCCCCAGCTGCTTGAAGATCGCACGCAGTTCATCGATATCGTTGGGCGTGCAGGCCACAAAGCCACCCGGCAGCGGGCGGAAACTATCCTGCAGCCAATCCTGCATGGTGGCGGCAATGGTCTCGAGCGTACGGCCGTGGAAGCCGCCGCCCATGCACACGATAGTGTTGCCGCCGTTACCGGCACGCTTGGCGTACAGGCGCGCGAGCTTCATCGAGCCCTCGTTGGCCTCGGCGCCGGAGTTGGCAAAGAAGGTCTTCCAAACCTGCTCATCCGCGGCCGGGGCACCAAGAGCAGCTGCCGTGGTCTCATCGCCGGCGACAATGGCATCGGCAAGCACGCGCGCACCATCTACGTCGTCGTTAGCAAGCTTGGACAGCAGCGCCGCGACCTGTCCACGCTGCTCGATGTAGAAGTAATTGGAGACATGCATGAGCTTTTTGGTCTGTGCCTCGAGCGCCGAGAGCACAGCCGGGTCGCCATGACCTAGGCTGCACACGCCGATGCCGGCAAGAAAGTCGAGGTACTCACGACCATCGTCGCCGGTGAGCTTCATGCCGTGACCCTCGACAAACTCGACCGGAGAGCGGCCAAAGGTATGCATAACGTAATGGGATTCAAGCGATTGCTGAGCTGCAAGTGACATGGGATGCCTTTCGTTGGGCGCCAGACGGCGCAGGCCTATGGGTGCAGGAATGGGGCGGCTGCGAGTCAGTTAGACCGTCTGAAGCTTCTCGACCTCGTCGAGGTTCTCGGTCAGACGCGCAGCAAACGTCGAAAGCGGATGCGGATGCGTATCGAACTCGTAAGCCGTCTCGGTGGAATGGATCACGGTACCGACGCCGGCATCGGTCAGCAGCTCCAGCAGCAGCGAATGCGGCGTGGTGCCGTTGATGATGTGAGCGCGAAATACGCCGCCGGCAAGCGCATCGACGGCCGCACGCAGCTTGGGAATCATGCCCTTATCGACCTCGCCGCCGTAGAGCATTTCGTTAACCTCGTCGAGCGTTAGGTTGGAGATGAGTGAGTCTTTATCGCTAAAGTCCTTGTACAGGCCGTCGACGTCGGTCAAAAAGATCGCCTTATGCGCGTGGAGCGCTGCCGCAATGGCACCGGCGGCGGTATCGGCGTTGATGTTGAAGAAACCGCCGTCCTCCCCCGCCGCGACGGTAGCGATGACGGGGATGTACTCGCTATCGAGCAGGCGCTCGATATAGTCGGTGTTGACGTGCGTGACCTTGCCTACGCGGCCGAGTTCGGGGTCGAGCGGCTCGGCGGTGAGGGTACCGGGACTGCTGGCCGCAGCTGCGCCG
>URNQ01000101.1 GCA_900549245.1 uncultured Collinsella sp. | reverse complement strand
ATGGGGTGTTTTTTTATGGGTAAGAAGTCTCGGGCTCGGGTTGCTGCGGCGGGGACTCGTCTTGATCCTGAGCGTCGGATTGTTGAGGGTGACAAGGCCGAGCGTGCCGATAAGGAGAAGAAGGTCGGTGCGCATGCTCATCCTGAGTGGGCGCCTCATTTGAATTCGGCTAGTGAGGATTTGACTGCCAAGTTGTTTACTCTGGTCGAGGTCATCTTGGGCGTGGTGCCCGTGGTGGTCATTGGTCTGTTCCTGGCCTCTAAGGATGCCACGAGCGTGGATAAGCTCACCGATGTCTTTTCTCAGGACCCCTCGATGGTGGTTACGTTTATCTCTGCGTGCCTGCAGCCGTTTGTGGCATACATGTTGTATATGGTCTACCGCAAATACTGCGAGGGCGACGCTGGTTTTGTCGCCGGCAACCTGATCGGTCTTTTGTGCTCCGAGATCCTACTGCTCAATATCCCGGGCGTCATCGGTATGGGCATCTTGCTGTGGCGTGTTTGGCGCAACGTCGCTCCGCACTTTGAGAGCTGGTTGTTTGAGCGCCGTGCAATGGGCGTGCTGGTTGATATCGCGGGCTCACTCGTGATCCTAGTCCTGGCGTTTATGTGTGCCACCGCAGCTCGAGGTCTCGCGGGCATGTGATCTGCTTTCACCGACTGCGGAGCGCGGGGCAACTGCTGGCTTTACCACTCCGGGCGTCAGACCCGCGGCGCATCCCTTTCCCTCTCGCTCACGGCTTCGCAGGGTCGCGCGAGGCAAAGGCATACGCCGCGGGTCTGACGGCGCGAGCTTGCCAACGAGTTTTGGCTAATGGATTGGTTTGTGTGCCGCCCCTTTTGGGGCGGCACGTTTTTGTGTGGGGTCCCTGTCTTCACAATTTTCGTCAAGTTTTTGGTTAGATTTTGGTCAGTTGGCGTAAGGGTGGAAGGCCAAAAGATCGCTGGCGAAAAAAGCTCAGAGAAAGTGCTGGTAGAGGAGTTGTTGAGCTTTTCGACAGCTTTTGAGCAAAAGAAACTTTGTGGCTATTGCCGGCGATTGCGTTGTCGCGGTCATGGCGGTGCGGGATGCTGGTCGTAAGCGTCGAATGCTCCGATTTTGGAGGCCAGCATGGATCTGTTTCTTGAGACTCCGCAGCAGCAAGCTGAGCGCATGCTGCGTCAGCAGCAACGACTCATGGAGATGCAAATGCAAGGGGCGGCAGCCCAGCCCTTTGCGCAAAATGTCGTGCCCGCTGCTGTACCTGCAGCTGTGCCCGGGTGTGAATCGGCGCCAGAGGCCTATTCCGTACAGCAAGATTCATATGCGCAGGAGCTCGCGTTCGACAAACGCCGCGCGCGCCGCCGCCGTTTGGGCCAGCGCCTGCGCACATTGGCGATGATCGTGCTCATCCCGTTGGGGCTTGCGGCCATCTTTCTGGCGTCGTATGCCCTCACGTGCATCCTCAACGGCGCCTCGCCCAATGAGGTACTTCAGCACTTGGCAGCTCTTGGTCAGCGCTTGGGGGATGTCGCAGCAACCATCCGCGCCAGCTGGGAGAGCTAGCGGACCAGCACCCATAGCGCAAAGGTAACTTGTCTGCGCTCGATTGGACATGAGCTGCGTTTGACAGGGTAAGATTGATCGCGGTTTTGATTGGTGCTCGATTGGGTTTGTTGGGCGGAGTTTATGTCTGCTATTGATATTGCGCTTGTTGTGATTGCCTTGGTGGCGGTGGGGGTTGCTGTGGCTTGCGCCCTCCAGCTCAAGAGCCTGCGTGCCGAGCTGCGGGAGCGTGGCGACAGTAGCGCGGAAACGCTGGCAGCGCTCGAGCAGGCCAACAGCACGCTCGACACCCTGAACGTCGCGTTGGCCGAAACCCGCCGCACGGCAAATGCCATCGCGCAGCAGCAGACGACCGACGCCGCCGTAGAGCAGCAACGCTACCTGACCATTGCGCGCGAGTTCTCGCAGGCCGGCGACCGTATGGATGACCTGCGCCGCGAGACGGCCCAACAGCTTGGCGCCAACCGCGAAGGCATCGAGCATCGCCTGGACAAGGTGCGCGAGACGGTCGATGCTCAGCTGGGCGCCATCCGCAAAGACAACAACGTGCAGCTCGACCAAATGCGTGCGACGGTGGACGAGAAGCTCTCTCGCACGCTCAATGACCGACTGTCGGCATCGTTTAAGCAGGTGAGCGACCAGCTCGAGGCCGTGTACAAGGGCCTGGGCGACATGCAGTCTATCGCCACCGGCGTGGGCGACCTTAAGCGCGTGCTGGGCAATGTCAAGGCGCGTGGCATTTTGGGCGAGGTGCAGCTGGGTGCAATCCTGGCGGACATCCTCACGCCCGATCAGTATATGGAAAACGTCGCCACCAAGCCCGGCGCCTCGGAACGCGTTGAGTTTGCTGTCAGGCTGCCGGTGGACGAGGGCGACCCCGTGCTGCTGCCGATTGACTCCAAGTTTCCGGGCGACGCGTACGAGCATCTGCTCGACGCCCAGGAGTCTGGTGACGCTGAGGCCGTCGCCGCAGCGCGCAAGACGCTCGATATGATGGTGAAACGCGAGGCCAAGGACATCTGCGAAAAGTACCTGAGTGTGCCGGCAACGACCAACTTTGGCATCATGTTCGTGCCGTTTGAGGGGCTGTACGCCGAGATCGTCAGCCGCCCCGGGCTTATCGAGATCCTGGGCCGCGACTATCACGTCAACGTAGCCGGTCCCACCACCATGGCCGCCATTCTCAACAGCCTGCAGATGAGCTACCAGACGTTTAGGCTGCAAAAACGTACCGACGACGTGCTGCGCGTGCTCTCCGCCGTCAAGGCCGAGCTGCCGCGCTATCAGGCGGCGCTGCGCCGCGCCCAGCAGCAGATCGAGACCGCGGGCAAAACGGTCGAGGGCATCATTACCACGCGCACCAACGTCATGGAGCGCAAGCTCAAGGACATCGACGCGCTGGAGGATGCCGACCAAGCCGATGAGATTTTGGGGCTCACATCCGCGGAGCTGCTCGCAGGCCAAAAAGACGAGGACTAGCTGCATCTGACGGCGGGGCGCCGGTGTAAACGCGGGTGCCCCGCTGCTTTTCGCATCGTGCTTGCCTGAAGTGCGCTTCAATGTGCAACAATGGCGTTTCGCCCTATCAGACGCGAAAGGAAGCCCATGTCTCAGAGAAGCACCAGTCCGCTCAAACGCTCCACCGTGCGCCGCACGCTGCAGCGTTTTTGGGACGTCACGCGCACGCAGCCGCTGATCGTCTTTCTCTCGGTGTTCTCGTCGGCGGGCTACATCTTTTTGCTCACGTTTGCCAACACCTACGTGATGGCCCTCATCGTCGACCGCGTCCAGGCCGGCCCCGTGGCGGGTGACCAGGTGTTTGAGGTCTTCGGCCCCTATATCCTAGCGCTCGTGCTCGTCAACTTGGCAGGCCAGATCCTCTCCAAGCTGCAGGACTACACCGTCTACAAGCTCGAGATTGCGGGCAACTATCACCTGGCGCGTCTGTGCTTCGACACGCTCTCCAACCAATCCATGACATTCCATACCAGCCGCTTTGGCGGATCGCTTGTGAGCCAGACAAGCCGTTTTATGAGCGGCTACACGGGCTTGGTCGACGTGACGGTGTATTCGCTTATCCCCACTATCACTTCGGTGGTCTGCACGGTGGCGGCGCTCGCCCCGGTGGTGCCCACATTTACCGTGATCCTGGTGGGCATTATGGTCATCTACATCGCGTTTGTCTGGCTTATGTACAAGCGCATCATGCCGCTTTCGGCCGCGACGTCCGCCGCGCAGAACAAGCTGTCGGGCGTGCTTTCCGACGCGGTCACGAACATTCTGGCCGTCAAGACCTGTGGGCGCGAGGACTTTGAGCGCGACCTGTTCGATACCGCCGACCGCGCCGCACGCGATGCCGAGACGGTTTCGATGCACGCCATGATGCAGCGCAACTTTACGACTTCGGGCCTTATCGTCATCACCATGGCCGTGGTGAGTGTGTTCGTGGCGGGCGGCAACGCGTGGTTTGGCATCTCGGCGGGCTCGCTCGTCATGATCTTTACCTACACCTATAACCTCACCATGCGCCTGAACTACGTGAGTTCCATGATGCAGCGTATCAACCGCGCTTTGGGCGATGCGGCCGAGATGACGCGCGTGCTGGACGAGCCACGCTTGGTGGCAGACGACCCGGATGCCCCCGAGCTCAAGGTGAGCGAGGGCGCGATTGATTTTGAGCACCTGAGCTTTGCGTACCGTGACGCTGCGGCGGGCGAGAACGTGTTCGATGACCTGACACTTCATGTGGCGGCGGGCCAGCGCGTGGGCCTGGTGGGCAAATCGGGCTCGGGTAAGACGACGCTCACCAAGCTGCTGCTGCGCCTGGACGATGTCCAGGGCGGCCGCGTGCTCGTGGACGGTCAGGATGTCTCGCGCTGCACGCAGCAGAGCCTGCGCCGCCAGGTTGCCTACGTGCCGCAGGAAGCGCTGCTGTTCCATCGCTCCATTCGCGAAAACATTGCCTACGGTCGTCCCAACGCCACTGATGAGCAGATTCGCGAAGCCGCGCGCCTGGCCAATGCCCTGGAGTTTATCGACCGATTGCCCCGTGGCTTTGACACCATGGTGGGCGAGCGCGGCGTCAAGCTTTCGGGCGGCCAACGCCAGCGCGTGGCCATCGCCCGCGCCATCCTAACCGACGCGCCGATTCTAGTGCTCGACGAGGCGACCTCTGCCCTGGACAGCGAGTCCGAGGCGCTGGTGCAGGAGGCGCTCGAAAACCTGATGCGTGGACGTACCTCCATTGTGGTGGCGCACCGCCTGTCCACCGTGGCGGCGCTCGACCGCATTGTGGTGCTGGCCGATGGTGAGATTGTCGAGGACGGCACGCATGCGCAGCTCGTCGAGGCGGGTGGCGAGTACGCGATGGCCACGGGGGGGGGGGGGGGGGGGGGGGGGGAGCCTGTGGAGCCGTCAGACCGGCGCATTCTTGGAGGCGTAAGCGTCTCGGACGTGGGACAATTGTGCCCATAAGTTTATTGTGCCGTTGAGCTGAGGAGTCGTTATGCCACGCGAGACCAATGCCGCCAAGCGCGAGCGCGCCATCGAGGTGTGCGAGCGCCTCAACCGTCGCTATGGCCCGGTCGAGTGCTTTTTGGACCACGAGAATCCCTTCCGCCTGCTGATCGCGGTGCTACTCTCGGCGCAAACGACCGACGCGCAGGTCAACAAGGTGACGCCGCGGCTGTTTGCCCAGTGGCCCACGCCCGAGGCCATGGCCGGGGCGAGCGTGGCTGACGTGGCAGACACCATCAAGTCACTCGGCTTCTACAAGAGCAAAGCCAAACATGCCGTCGAGGCCGCGCAGATGATCGTCGCCGACTATGGCGGCGAGGTACCGGCCGACATGAAGGAGCTTGTAAAGCTGCCGGGCGTGGGACGCAAGACGGCGAACATCGTGCTCAACGTGGGGTATGGCATCGTGGAGGGCATTGCGGTGGACACGCACGTCAACCGCATTGCGCACCGCCTGATGTTGAGTCCCAAGACGCATGCCAAGGAGCCGCTCAAGACCGAGCAGGATCTGCTCAAGATTTTGCCGCACGAGTATTGGGAGTCGGTCAACCATCAGTGGATTACCTTTGGTCGCGAGATCTGCGACGCCCGCAAACCCAAGTGCGGCGAGTGTCCGCTGGCAGATTTGTGCCCCAGCGTGCGCGTGACGGGGTAGGGCGGAACGCATCTTCGTCTGGCGTTTTTTGCGGGGCCGGGTTTGCCCTTGAGCCGGAGTTCTCTCCATGCGCTACCATGACAGACAATGTATTTGACGTACGACCCGCCGAGCTTGCCCCGGCGGGCTTTTGGCGTTGCGATGCCGGAGGAACAGCATGCTCATTCACCGTATAGCCGCGCAGCTCTACACTGCCGAGGCGCTGCAGACCGTCGAGGCCGGGCTCGATTCTGGCGAGGACGTGACGCTGGCCGTGTCTCAGTCGGGTCGCACGCTTATGGCCGCCGCCCAGTTTGCGCGCCGTCCGCGCCCCACGGTCTACATTGTGAGCGGCGAGGACGCGGCCGATCGTGCCGCCCGCAGCCTTGCCGCCTATGTGGGGCTGGCGCACGTGTGCCGCTTCCCCGAGCGCAAGGACTATCCGTGGCGCGAGCAGGCGCCCGACGATGCCGTGGTGGCGCAGCGCTGCGAGGCACTCGGGCGCATCGTGCGCGGCGACAACTGCATTATGGTCGCCTCGGCCCGCGCACTGCTGCGCTGCGTGCCGCCGGTCGAGAGCCGCTACTGGGAGTCCACTACTTTTGCGGTGGGCGAGGAGATTCCTTTTGACGAGGTGCCGCAGCGCCTGGTGGGCATGGGCTACACCAATGCCGGCGCCGCCGATGCACCCGGTCTGTTCCGCGTGCACGGCGACACCGTCGAGGTGTTTCCCGCACAGGAAAAGGCGCCCGTGCGTATCGAGTTTTTCGGCGACGAGATCGACCGTATCCGCCGCATGGTGAGTTCAACGGGCCAGACCATCGGCAACGAGGACAGCATCGAGATCTTCCCCTGTCGCGAGCTCGCACTCACCGACGACGCCGTTCACAACATGCATGTGGCGCTCTACCGCGCCAGCCAGGACGACAGCAAGTTGGCGGCGCTGCTCGAGATGGTGGATGCGCGCATCGTCACGCCCGAGCTCGACCGCTTTTTGCCGGTGATGTACGGCCAGACCGTGAGCCCGCTGTCGCATGTGAGCGGCAAGGCGCTCGTGGTGCTGTCCGAGCCGCGCTCGCTGTTCGACGACTGTCTGCGCGCCTACGAGGATATCGAGGCA
>URNQ01000100.1 GCA_900549245.1 uncultured Collinsella sp. | reverse complement strand
CTCTTCCGATCTCCTCGCTCATAAACAGCTCGCCCGCAATCTCGCGACGGCTCTTGCCCTCGCAGGCAAGGCGCAAAATCGAAAGCTCAACATCATCGAGGGCCGCCGTGCCCGAGAAGATGCTCTCGGGCGGCTTGGGAAACGTGCAGTAACCCGCCAGCGTGGAGCGCATCACGGCGAACAGCTCGTCGATACCGACGTTCTTGTACACAAAGCTATCGACGCCCGCCTCGCGGGCCTGATCGACAAAGGTGATCTCGGGCATGCCTGTCATGATAATGATGCGACACTCGGGCAGCTGCTCCTTGATGCGTGCCGCCGCCACGATGCCGTTTGAATCGTGTTCGGTGCACACGTCCATCAGTATCATGTCCGGGCGCTCCTTGAGCGCGACACCCAAGGCCTCGGAGGCATCGGCGATCGCGGCAACGACGGTCATATCGGGCTGGTCGCCAACGGAGCGCGCCAGGCTCTCGCGCAGGATGGCCTGATCTTCGACAATTAACACGCGGATCATGAGCTTCTCCTTTGGGACGTGTCGTTGGCGTTAAGCGGAATGGATACCGTAAGCGTAAAGGGCGGGGTGGCGTGGACCTCTAGGCTGCCACCCAGATCTTGCGCGACATGCCTCATACCTGGGATACCCGTTCCCTCGCGATACGATACGGGGGCCGGGGACCCATCGTTAGAAATCGTCATGTGCGCGACGGCGTCAGCATCCGTCCTCTCCTGCCACAAGCGCACATGGACCCGATGCGCCTGCGCATGCTTGGTGGCGTTGGTCGAGGCCTCGCGGATAATCTGCAAAAATGCGGCGGCGACACGCGCGTCCTCAGGCAGCGCACCCTCAACATCGATCTGCACGCTCACCAGGCCAAAAGCATGGACGATATCGCCCAGTTGCTCTGCCGGTTCGGTGTCGCCCCCGCTGCGCAGATCGGCAGCGATTGAGCGCAGCAGCGGCTCGATCTGCTCGAGCGACTCGTCGTCCAAGCGCCCCTCCTCCAAATAGCGATGAAGGATTGATAGGCGCTGGCCGATCACATCGTGAACGCGGGCGCGCATGCGCAGATAGGCCGCATTGTCGGCAACTTTTTTGACTTCTTCGATCTGGGCCTGGAGCTCTTGGCCCGCAAGCTCAAGCAGGTGGTTGGCCTGCGCCAGGCGGTCATGCGCATGCGCATACTCTGTCACGTCCAGACCGATTATGCGCTCGAACGAACGGCCCGAGACCATAACGTCATCGCACACAAACAGGCGAATCTCGGCGGGAGAAACCTCGACCACCGCACGCGCCTCACCAAAGCGGTCCAGGTTGATCCGCACGCGGTTCTTACCGCCTTCGGGCATTTGCATGCTGAGCTTGCGCAGGTCGTTCCATGTACCGCTCATATCGCCTAGGTCGGTGGGCATATGAAGCTCCACCAGGTTTTTGCGCATGCAGCGGTTCATGAGCAGTGGACGGCCCCTCGAGTCCAGATACAGGATGCCCACGGGAATCACGTTGATGGTTTCGATCGTCGAGAACGCGGTGATATCCTCCTGGCGGTTACGGACGTCCATCAAGAGCGCCGCGACGGAACGGAACAGGAAGAACGCTCCCTCTGCGATAAGGACAACGGCCCACACCGAGCCCATGGCAAAAACCACCGGCGGTGTCACGGCGCCAACAAGCAGCAGCTCGGCCAGCATGACAGGGCGACGATAGTGCACCATGAGGACCACGCCATAGGCAAAGATCGCGGCATTGAGCCACAGCACTCCGCCCATTGCCCTGGCGCAAACGTCAAGCGGCGCCACCAGATACGAGCCAGACGACGCGAATAAGATGAGCGCCGAAATCATCAGGTGAAGCACAAGGCTCGTCTCGTAGGCGCAAATCACCTTACGGTTATAGGACGAGCGGCGCGATGCGATGAGCGGGACGTGGATCATCTGCAGACACGCAGCCAGGGCAAAGACAACATCGAGCGCAACGATTTGGGGAAGGATGAACGAAATTTGCATCGTCACTCACCCGCCTGCGGCATCAAGACGATCATGCGCAGCTGACCGGGTTCGCCCTCAAGACGGTACGCCACGTTACGCCCTTGCAGCGCGCTCTCGAGCTCTTGCGCAGCGGGCGTCTGAGAAAGATCTTCATCATCGTTGGAAAAAAGCGTGGCGCGCAGCTCGACACTGCATCGGTCATGGTCGCCCAAGTGATACATAAGCGCCGGATGGTCGGTGGTGTAGGCAAAAAACGCAAAGTCATACACGCAGTCGTACAGGGCGCTTACCGTACTGGCGTGCATCGGGCGCCGTATGGCGATAATCGAGGCGCAATCGACATCGATGGTGCGCAGGTCGCTTGCGAGCTCGTTGGCAATGAGCTGAATGCGGTCGCGATCAAAGCCGCTCTCCCCGTGCTGCGCCAGCGTGAGCGACCCCTTGCGCTTGCAATAGGCGACGAGCATCTTGGCGCGCTGTAGCATGCGGTAACGCTCGTGAGAAGACGCTTCGTCGGTCAACGGCGGCAGCGAGCTCAGCAGGTCATACATCTCTTCGAGCGCGCGGGCGAGTGCCTGGTCCACGTCTTGGACCAGCAAGGTCTCGGCCTCTTGATCTGCCAGGTGCGTCTTAAGGTCGTAGTCGGCCGTGAGCAGTTCGTTTTGGCGCTGCAGCTCCATGCGACGATGCGCCAGCTCACGGTTAAGCTCGTTGAGCTCCGACACGTCTTGGGCAAGCAGGGCCGATCCGCCCAGCAGTGGAAAGGCGCGGTACATCACATCGGGATCGGACGCCGCGGCAAAGGCGTGGGCGCGGCCGTGCTCCTGGGTCCACAACTCTTCGCGCACGCCTACCGGCATTGGCTTTGACACCGGCGTGGCATAGACCTCCTGCAGGTCGCGCGTTAGAACTTTGAGGTCGAGCGGCAAGGTGTCGAAGATGCCGGCGATGTCGTGATACGACGGAATGACACCGCAATCTAGACAGATTTCCATCGCCACCACGCACAGGACGCAATAGACGAGCGAAAAGTTGAGCCTCCATGCCCAGGGCACGCGCAGAGCATACGAGATGGCAAAGAACGCGGCACCCAACAAAACAAGCGCCGCCGTGCCCGAGAAACGTTGGATGCGAAAGGACGAGGACCGGCCCACCAGGATAAAAAAGGCCACGAAGTTAAAGGCCGTCCACAACAAGACAGCGAAATAACCCCAGCCGTACGTGTAATCATTGCTCCAGGTGTCGCTTGTACGGTCAAAGCGGAAGACCTGCTGGTGAAAATCGTTGGTGAGCACAAATCCGATAAGCAGGATGGCCACAATCCACAGCGCAGCGCAGTAGCGGCGACCCAGGCGGTGCTGTTCCACGCCCGCAAGGCGCAGGCCGCACAGCTGGTAGAGCAGCGGAATGAACGTCATGGGCACGTAGTACAGGTACCACAGCACGGTGGCATAGAACGGCGTGAACGACTTGTATTTGAGGATGACCTCGATCATCCAGAGGGCACAGATAGTGGCGACGGCAACAAGGCGGCGGCGCAACACATAGTCCAAACAGCGCAGGTACGCCAACACACCCCAAATTGAAAACGCAATTCCGGCTATGAGCAACGGGAGGGAGCTCGAATGAATGAGTCCGTCCACAACCTCTTTGGATACCTCACCATAGGCAGGCACGGTGTTGGAAAGTTTGGGGTCGAAAGCGAACAGCGCCGGTAAGACTGCCAAAAGCATGAGGAACAGCGCGGTGATGGCGCCGGCGAAAGCAAAGACGCGGTGACGGTACACCTGATGTGTTATGCCAACAAGGAATCGCGGCATGGCGAAGAGCCTGCCGCCCCTAGGATCCGCTACGGGCGCGGATCGGGCGGCCGCGTGGCCAATATGTCGTGCGCGGGTACCCATAGTGCTTTTAGTGTACCGACAGGCAGGCTCAAAAAACGGGCCACATGTCCCAAAATCCGCCGACGGCAAGGAGTGTCCCCAGCGACTAATCATTTAAGTACGTCCCCAATGACTACCAATGACGAGAGTGGATAATCTCCCACTTTGAGCCCACAAACAAGCCAAAAACGGGAGATTATCCACTCTCATTCTGCGGGCACTCATTTAAGTACGTCCCCAATGAGTGCCTTCACTTCTTTTAACAAAACGCCCGGCGGGCATTAACTGCTCGCCGGGCGTTTTGGTTAGGAAACTCTGAAGTTGAGTGTCTCGGCTTCCTTAGGACAGGTCCTCACCATTCGTTTCAATGACATGCTTGTACCAGTCAAAGCTCTTCTTTTTGGAACGCTTGAGGGTGCCGTTGCCGGCGTCGTCGCGGTCCACATAGATAAAGCCATAGCGCTTGGACATCTCGCCCGTGCCGGCAGACACCAGGTCGATCGGGCCCCAGGTGGTGTAGCCCAGCAGGTCAACGCCGTCCTCGGTCACCGCATCGCGCATCGCGGCGATATGCTGGCGCAGGTAGTCGATACGGTAGTCGTCGTTGATGGAACCATCCTCCTCGACAACATCCTTGGCGCCCAGACCGTTCTCGACCACAAACAGCGGCTTCTGATAGCGGTCGTACAGGTCGTTGAGGGTGATGCGGAAGCCCAGCGGATCGATTGCCCAGCCCCACTGGCTCTCCTGCAGATAGGGGTTCTTGGCGCCGGCGAAGGCGTTGCCCTGGGTGCGCTCGACATCGGGGTTATCGGCACCGGCGGAGCAACGGGTGCTGTAATAGCTAAAGCTGATGAAGTCGACGGTGTTGGCGGCCAGGATCTCGCGGTCCTTATCCGTCATGCCCACATCGATGCCCAAACGCTCGAGCTTCTTGACGGCATAGGCCGGGTAGTAGCCGCGGCTCTGAACGTCGACGAAGAAGTAATTGTCCTGATTGTCGAGCTGCGCCTGGCGCACATCGCCCGGACGACAGCTGTAGGGGTAGTAGCTACCCGCGGCGAGCATGCAGCCGATCTTGACCTCGGGGTCGATCTCGTGGGCGATCATGGTTGCCCAAGCGCTGGCGACGAGCTCGTTGTGGGCGGCCAGGTACTCGACGGCCTCCTTGTTCTCGCCCTCCTCAAAAACCAGGCCGGCACCCATAAACGGCAGGTGCAAGATCATGTTGATCTCGTTGAAGGTGAGCCAGTACTTCACCAGGCCCTTGTAGCGGGTGAAGATCGTGGTCGCGAGGTTCTTGTAGAAGTCGATGAGCTTGCGGTTGCGCCAGCCGCCGTACTCCTTGATAAGGTGGATCGGGCAGTCGAAGTGCGTGATGGTCACGAGCGGCTCGATGCCGTGTGCCTGACACTCGCGGAAAACGTCCTCGTAGAAGGCCAGGCCGGCCTCGTTGGGCTCGGTCTCGTCACCGTTGGGGAAAATGCGGGTCCACGCCAGGCTCATGCGGAAGGTCTTAAAGCCCATCTCGGCAAAGAGGGCGATGTCCTCCTTGTAGTGGTGGTAGAAATCGATGCCGGTCTGCGCGGGATAGTAATAGCCGTCCTCGAAGTCGAGCATCTTGCGCTGGCCGGAGACCACCGCGTAGCGCTCGGGGCCTTGCGGGGCCACGTCCACGTTGGCCAGGCCGCGGCCATCCACGTCGTAAGCGCCCTCGCACTGGTTGGCAGCCGTCGCGCCGCCCCACAGGAAGTCATTACGGAAAGCCATGCATCAATCCTTTCACACGCTGTTTGTCGTGGCTTCAGTATCCCCGTAAGCAGCGCGCTACTCAACGGCAACGGCGCAGGTCGACACTTCTTTTCGCGCACAGGCGCCCCGCAGCCGTCCACGTCTGACACTTTTTGATACCCGCCTGTCCAAACCACCACAATGGGGACAGGCACCTTTGTGGTGGTTTGGGCCCGGTTTGTCTCGATCTGTAACAGTTAGGCAGCCAAAACCGGGCCTGGTGTTACAGATCGAGATTTTTCGGGCAGCCCCTTCAGTTTGTCTAAATCTGTAACAGGTAGAGACGATTTAGCCCGCCAGGTGTTACAGATTAAGACAAAAGCCCCTAGTCGCAGGTGATATCGAGGTTCTTACCGATGAGGCCTACGTAGCCGCCCTCGGCAGCCTTGGGGCTGTCAGCATGGCAGAGGACCCACTTGTCGGCCTTCCAGTAGCAGTAGCTGTCACCGGCGGCAGGTATGTCGGCTGCAGCCTCGGGGCGCGGACCATTGGTGCCAGCGGGAAGCGCCACCATCACCTGGAAGCCGCCGTCGTCGACCATGCACGGCGTGTAGTGGAGCGTGGTGTTGAAGACTTCGACGACCGCACCCGCCGGCACGCGGAACGCCTTGACGCACGCGGTGTCGAGCTTGCCGTCCTTGATCTCCCAGCGATGCGCCACGAGCAGGATAAAGTCGCGGGCGCCCAGGTTAAACTCGCTGGCGCGGTGATACTCCAAGCAGTTGAGGCGTGTGTTGTGGCCGTTGCACCAGCCGAGCTGGAAGGGGCGGCCGCCAAACATGAGAAAACCCAATTTGTCGGCATCCTTGACGCCCTCGAGCTCCGGCGCACTTGCTACGTACTTGCTGCCCTCGGGGATGGGCGTGGCAGAGAGCGCCTCGAGCACGGGCGACGTGAGCTCGGACGGAACGTTATCCCAAACGTTGCCATAGGATTTGAACTCGGGATCGTTGACAGAGTAGATATGCATGTTCACTCCTGTTCGTTTATGTGACAGTACGAACATTCTAGAACAAACATAAGCGATTTTGAACGCCCATCCCGACCACTCAACAAAAAGGCGCCCCCGCATAAGCGAAGGCGCCCAATGCGCGCGTTTTGGACGATAAAGTCCTTACGCCTGCTGATAGTGCAGGTGCTTCTCGTCGATATCGGCCAGGTCGCGGTCG
>URNQ01000099.1 GCA_900549245.1 uncultured Collinsella sp. | reverse complement strand
GCCGGCCGCGACGGGCGACTCGTTGAGCTCATCCTCGACGATACGCCCGTCGCGCAGGCGCAGCACGCGATTTGCCATGCGCGCGATGGCGGCATTGTGGGTGACGATGATGATGGTGCAGCCGTAGGTGCGGTTTACATCCTCCATGAGCTGCAGGATTTCCTTGGATGTCTTGTAATCGAGCGCACCCGTGGGCTCGTCGCACAGCAGCAGGCCCGGGTTTTTGACGAGTGCGCGGCCGATGGCACAGCGCTGCTGCTGGCCGCCCGAGACCTGGCGCGGAAACTTGTTGCGGTGCTCGTAGAGGCCCAGCGAGCGTAGCAGGTCGTCGACATTGAGCGGCTTTTTGGACAGGTGTGCCGTGACCTCGATGTTTTCCTTGATGGTGAGGTCGGGCACCAGGTTGTAGAACTGGAAGACAAAGCCCAGCTCACGGCGTCGGTATTCGCCCAAGTCGGCAGGCTTGAGCACCGTGAGGTCGCAGCCGTCCACCATGATGGAGCCACCGTCGGCATCCTCCAGGCCGCCGATCAAGTTAAGAAACGTGGACTTGCCCGAACCCGAAGGCCCCAGCATGACGCAGATCTCGCCGCGGTTGATAGACGTGTCGATGCCGTCGAGCACCGTCAGGCGTGCATCACCGTCGCCATAGTGTTTCTTGAGCCCTTTGACCTGGACATAGGCTTGCTTTGTCGCCATGCTATCCCCCGTTGTTAGCCTTCTGCTACTTTTCTAGGGTAATAGTAAACCCCGGCGAACTATTTTTAAGCGACGTGCGCGAACTATTTTCCAACGTATTCATTGGGGACAGACTTAAATGAGTGAAATCGCTCATTTAAGTCTGTCCCCAATGAATGGTCCCCAAGTGCCGACATATTGGGACAGTCCCTGCCAGCCCTGCCGGCGAATCGGCAAAGACTGTCCCCAATGACTAGGTGGCTAGGCGTGGGATTTGTTGTGGGCGAGGGCTAGGCCTACGGCGGCGATGGCCGCGGCAAAGAGCACCGTGACGCCCAGATCGCAGGCGATGTCACCCAGCACGGTGGACGTCAGGTCCGCGGCGAGCGCCTTGCCGATCGCGTCGTTCACCCAATATGTCGGCACAAAGTGCGCCACCGTCTGCACGGCCGAACCCATCAGCGACAGCGGCATCCAGGCGCCACCCAAAAACGTCATGAGCATGCCGAGCAAGTTGCCCACACCGTTGAGCAACTCCTCGCGAGCGCCCAGGCTCGACAGCGTAAAGCCAACGGCCAGCGGCGTGCACGCCAGGGCAAACGTTGCCGCCAGCGCTAGGCACACGCGACCCACGCCGACCTCGGCAACCGCGCTGGCAAAGCCCACGACGCCCATCATGCTCGACACGAGCCAGATGCAGACGGTGAGCACGGCGGCGGCCGCGAACACAGCGAGCGAACGCTGGCGCTCAGAGACCGGGCTAGCATCCATGCGGCGCACGCGCTCGGGCTCGTTCATGCCCGAGAACACCAGCCCCACCGACACGATGACCGACGAGATGATCGCGTACGCGCCAAAGTTGAAGTACGACTTGAGCGTGGCAGCGGCAGTCGAGTTAACCTTAACCTGCTCGATCTGGACCTCGGCGCGCTTTGCGGCGGCATGCTCGGCGGCCTTGGCGACGTCGCCGTTGGAGGCGGCGGGCTCAAGCGCCGCCGCAGCGCCCGCGAGCGAGATCCACCGCGAGGCCTCGGCAGACGAAAGCGCCGCCGCCATGGTGCCGGAGCCGTAGGTCACATCGAGCTTGGGCAGGGCCTCCCCCGCACGGGCGGCCGCAACAAGATCGCCCTCGAACCCCTCCGGGATAAAGAACACGCAATCGGCGCTGCCCTTGGCGCTGTTGCTCTTGGAGAGCGCGTCGGCAAGGTCGTACGTGTCGTCACCAACGCCCGTGACCAGGTCAAAGCGCGAACCCAGGTGCTTGGTAAGCGCCCGCGAAAGATCGCTGTCGTCGCGGTCGACCACAATCACGTTGGCGTCGTAGGGCTCGTACTCGGTAAGCTGCGACGAATTCCAGCTGACCGATGCCGCGATAAACACACCCATGAGCGAAATGAACACCGTATAGATGAGCAGGTAGAACGGGTGCGCGAGCGCCATGCGAAGCGCGGTCTTAAAGGTGCTCATAGCGGCTCCTTCCAAAGATCAGCGTAGCGGCGGCGACAAACACCAGGGCCATGAGGACCAGCGCGCCGGCGCGGACGGCGAAGGGCCCCAGGTCCTCAAAGAAATACAGGCGATTGAACATGTCGCAGATGAGCTTGACGGGGTTGAGCCAGCACTCGGCCGGGCAGGCGCGGGCGACGTCGTCGGCAAGCGCCATCGCCGGCTCGCCGTAGAGGCCGGCGAACAGGGCGCACGTGGTGGCAAAGCCCGTGAGGATGCCCGACTTGGACGCCTTGCCGCCCTTAACGGGAAGCGTGCCCACAAAAAGGCCCAGGCCCGTCGCGGCAAGCGCGGAAGCAGCCCCGCCCAGCAGGCACAGCCCCTCGCGCCCGCCAAAGTCGACACCGACCGCCAGGCGCACGTAACCAATCGCAACTGCCATCGATGCAAAGGAAACCAGCCACGAGCCGACAAAAATGCCGGCCAGCGACGCCGTCTTGGAAAGACCGCCCACGCAGCGGCGCGCGCCAAGGCCCGACAAATTAGGCTGCAAATCGACGACGCTCAAGGCGGCAAGCTCGGCAGACATCATCGCGACCAGGCCAAAAAGCGCGTAATAGTAGATGACCGTGCCATCGGGCGTGGCACGAGTCAGGCTCACGCGGCGGGTTCCGCCCTCGAGCGACAGAGCGCGCGCAACCGCCTCCGGGTCGGCGAGCGCCGCCGGGTCATCTTGAGCAATCTGGGCCATGAGCTCGGCATTTTGCGTATACGAGCTCGCCACCGTCTCCAGGATGCTGCGATCGGTGAGCACCGACGTGGCACGCGAGCTGTCGTAGCTCGAAAGCAGCGTGAGCTTGGGCGTGCCCGCGGCATCAACCGTATAGATGCCCGCGACCTCGCCGGCCTTGAGCGCTTTGCGCGCGGCAGCCAAGTCTTCGTACTCGCTCACATCGAGCAGCTGATCGTCGCCTGCCTTGGCAAGCGACGTCGCCACGTCCTTAAAGGTCGAAGCGTCCCAGGCCTCGTCGGCGACGACGGCCACCGGCACCGGGTCGACCGTGCCGTCGGAGCTGAGGTTCGCAAACATAAACATGAACATCGTGGAAAGCGCGATAGGAAAGAGAGCGCCCCAGACCCACGTGCTCGGCCGGCGCAGCAGCGTCTTGACCGTGGTGATGATGGTGTTGAACATGGCCGCCCCCTAGTCGCGCAGCTCGCGGCCGGTGATCTCGAGGAACACGTCGTTGAGGGTCGGCGGTTCGGAATAGATGCGGCCGAGCGGCACGTCATGCGAGCGCAGCGCATCGAGAATGTCCGTCAGGTTGTGCGGGCTCGCTTCGCACGAAAACGTGAGCTGTCCCGCCGTTGCCGAAAGGTCCAGAACGTGCGGCAGGCTTGCGACGGCACCGAGCGCCGCACTCGGAACCTCGCCGACCTCGATTACAATCTTCTCGCCCATCTGAATCATGCGCTTGAGCTCGTCGTTAGTGCCCTGCGCCAGCACGCGCCCACCGTCCATGATCATGATGCGGCTGCAGATCTGCTCGACTTCCTCCATGTAATGGCTGGTATACACCACCGTGGCGCCCTCGTCGCGCAGGCGGCAGATGCCCTCCAGGATGGCGTTGCGGCTTTGCGGGTCGACCGCCACCGTGGGTTCGTCAAAAAAGATGAGCTCGGGCTTGTGCGCGATGCCGCAGGCAATGTTGAGACGACGCGCCAGGCCGCCCGAGAGCTTGCCGGGGCGGAACTTGGTAAAGTCGCCCAGGCCGACAAAGTCGATCGCCTCGTCCACCAGCGCGCGGCGGCGCTTGCTGTCGTTGACGTAGAGACTGCAGAAATAGTCGATGTTCTCGCGCACGGTGAGCTCGTCGAACACCGCCACCTGCTGCGGCACCACGCCGATGCGGCGCTTGAGGTCGTAGCGGGCGGGCGTCATGCGCTCACCGAACAGCTCGATGGCGCCTTTGTCGTAGGCGAGCAGCTGCAGGATGCAGTTGATGGACGTGGTCTTGCCCGAGCCGTTGGGGCCCAGCAGGCCAAAGATCTCGCCAGGGGCAATACTCAGGTTAAAGTGGTCGAGCGCAATAAGATCGTCATAGCGCTTGACGAGGTTTTCGACGTGGACGATGTCTGTCATGAGGCGGCCCTTCTGTTGGTCGTGGCCCGGTACGATTGCATCATCGCAGGAGCGGGCGGCGCGCACCAGTGAGCTTTGTCACGAGTGCGGAGGGGTCTTGGTCGCCGGCCTGCCGACGCCCCCCCCCGCTTTGCCGCGCGGGAGGAATGTCACGGTTGCGCAGGCGGCCCCTCCACCACGCGCAGCTTCGCGTACAATACCCGTATGAACAGGCTTTTCGACAAATCGATCGTGCTGGCGTGCTGTATTGCGGCCGCCATAGGTCTTGCTGTGGACGCTCGCCTGGTCGCGGCGTTTTGCCTTGGCGTTATTGCCACCTCGCTGGCCGAAGTGGCACAGGATGAACGCACGCGCCGTGCAAGCGAGGCCGCGAGCTACGTTTACATCATCGCGGCCGTCTTCATACCGCCGTTTGTGCCGTTTGCGCCTCTCGCCCTCTATGACATCGCGCGACGCGCGCGCCGTGAGCACGCCTGGGTCGCGCTGGGCATTGGCTCCGTCTTTGTCTTTGCGCTCGTCGCGGACCTACGCGCCGACGCGCTCACCGCCCGAATGCTCCTGCTGACCGCCATCCTTTCGGTTGCCGCCGCCTTGCTATCGCTACGTACCGCCCAGCTGGAGCGCGAGCAACAGCGCATGCGCCGTACCCGCGACGAGCTGCAAGAACGAGCCCTCGCGCTCGAAGCGCGCAACCGCGACCTTGCCGATCGACAGGACTACGAAGTCGAGCTCGCGACGCTCGCCGAACGCGCCCGCATCGCGCGCGAGATCCACGATAACGTCGGGCACCAGCTCACGCGCGCCTCACTGCAGGCCGAAGCCCTACGCGTGGTCCACGCCGACGAGCCTGGCGTCGCCGCCGATTTCTCCGACGTTAAACGCACGGTTGACGAGGCGCTCCAGCTCGTGCGCACCAGCGTCCACGCGCTCAACGACAACGCCGTCGACCTTTCCGTGCAGCTCGAACGCATTGTTGAAGGCGCGCGCTCGGACGGCGGCCCGCAGATTGAGCTTGAAGTTTTGGCCGAGCATGCGCCCGCAAATGTCGCCAACTGCTTTGCAGCGGTCCTGCGCGAGGCGCTCTCCAATACCATGCGCCACGCTTGCGCCCAGACCGTCACCGTACGGTGCATGGAACATCCGTCGTTTTACCAGCTCATTGTTACCGACGATGGCGCGGGTGGGGTTCAAGCAAGCGGCCGCGGCGCCGCGGAGGGCATGGGGCTCGCCTCCATGCGCGAGCGCATCGAGGCGCTTGGCGGCACCTTCACTGCCGGCGCCGGCGGCTGGCGCGTGTTTGCCACCGTTCCCAAGCAGCAAGGAGATGAGGGCCGATGAGGCTCATCGTTGTCGACGACGACCGCTTGGTGGTCGATTCGCTCAAGATTATCCTGGGCGCCCAGCCGCAGATCGAGGTGGTGGGCACCGGCGCCAACGGCAACGACGCGGTTTCGCTCTATGCCGAACATGCACCCGATATCGCGCTGCTCGACATTCAGATGCCGGGACGCGACGGCCTATCGGCGGCGCGCGAAATCCTTGAGCACGACCCCGCGGCACGCGTGGTGTTTCTGACGACATTCTCGGATGACGAGTACATTGTGTCGGCGCTCAAGCTGGGCGCCCGCGGTTACCTGATCAAGACCGATGTCGCCGCCATTCCGCCAGCGTTGGCGCAGGTCATGGATGGCAAACGCATGCTCGAGGGCAAGGCGATCGAAGATGTTGACTTTGACGGGATGGGCGACAAGACGGGCACGCCCCGCCGGCCCGCGGCCTTTGCCGGTCTGACCGACCGCGAGTTCGAAGTCGCCGAGCTCATCGCCCGCGGTCTCGATAACAAGGAGATTGCCGCCACGGCTTATATGGGAGAAGGCACGGTGCGCAACCACATCAGCTCGATCCTGGCCAAAATGGGCCTGCGCAACCGCACCCAAATCGCCATCGCCTACCTGCGAGGGTAATTACCCAACGGCCGACCGCTCCGGCATAGCAAAATGGCTGCTAGCGATTTAATACCATTTCAAAACTAAGCCGGTTTACGGGGCTAAGCTCAGGACCCCCATCCATACCCGCGTTTTCTGCAAAATGACGACTCGTCTACCTGCGGTTTTATTTTCACGCTTTTTCGGTATGGTTGGGGATTCGGAATCCGGCCCCGTAAACCGGCATAGTTTTGTTCGAGCAACCCTGCACGAGTGTCTCCGCAAGCCGCTTCAAGCCAAAAATGATCCGTTTTCCTCCGTCCCCGGGGGATCAGCCGGCGGCACCCGCCATGAAATCGGCCCATCTACTACGTTTGGTTCGATACCCCCGACCACACCCTCGTTTTGAACAAAACTGCAGGCGTTCTACCTGCGGTTTTGTTTTCGCGTTTTTCGGCATGGTCGGGGATAGGCGGTTAAACGTAGTAGATAGGCCGGCTTCGTGGCGAGCCCTCCTCCCCTACGCACAAAAGTGCCGCCACGGAGGAGGGAGATGCCTCCGTGGCGGCTGGGGGTGGGGGGGGGGCTATGTTTTGGCTCCCCCCCCGCGGGGCCGGGGGGGTTTTGCCCCCAAGAGCGTCG
>URNQ01000098.1 GCA_900549245.1 uncultured Collinsella sp. | reverse complement strand
GAGCCCGCCGCGCCGGCGTTTCCCATAGCCCCGGCATCCGAGGTTGCGCCCGCGTCTACGCCGGCGCCCGAGGCGGGGCCATCCCCCGAGGACGGCCCTGCACCCAAGACCCCGCAGCCTGCGCCCGCAAGCGAGTCCGATGCCGTGGCAGAGCCCGCCGCCCAGTCGCAAAGCACGCCCGCGCCGTCGCACTTTGCGACGCCCGAGCCTATAGACGTCAGCCCGCAAGACGACGAGTCGACCGCCCGCGTGTCCGAGGAGCCCGACTCCCCGGACACCGGCGATTCCGAATCAAACGCCGAGACCGACACCGTCTCTCCCGGTGACACAGCCGAGATCGACGTTGCCGCCGTTGAGGCCAAGCTCAAAGACCCCGGCTCGACCATGAGCTTTGAGCCCCTGACCGAGGAGCGTATCGAGACCGACTCGACCTATGATGCCGGCACCACCACGCAACTCATGTGGGGCGCCCGCTCCGACGTTGGCTGTGTGCGCCCGCACAATGAGGATTCCTACCTGGTGCAGTCGCCGCTCTTTTGCGTATGCGACGGCATGGGCGGTCACGCCGCCGGCGAGGTAGCCTCTTCCATCGCCGTCGAGACTATTGCCAAGACGGCCCCGCAGTCCGCCGACGCAGCACGCCTGGCCGCAGCCGTCGAGGCAGCCAACGCCGCCGTAATCGAGGCGGCCCTGAATGGCCTGGGCAAGCCCGGCATGGGCTGCACAGCCACTTGCGCCTATATCGAAAACGACACGCTCGCCATCGCCCATGTGGGTGACTCTCGCGCCTACCTGCTCCACGAGGGCACGCTCATCCGCGTGACCCGCGACCACTCCTACGTGGAGGAGCTCGTGGACGCCGGCGAGATTACGGCAGACGAGGCTCGCGTCCACCCCAACCGCTCGGTCATCACCCGTGCGCTGGGCTCGGACCCCGCCATGTATGCCGACCACTTCACTCTGCATATCGAGGAAGGCGACCGCCTGATCCTGTGCTCCGACGGCCTTTCGAGCATGATTCCCGATAGCGATATCGAGAACATCGCCACGCAGTCCTCAACCGCGCAAATCTGCGTCGACAACCTAGTGGACGCGGCGCTTGCCGCCGGCGGCCACGACAACGTGACCGTAGTAGTCGTTGACCTGGTTGACGATGGCGTTATGCGCGAGGCGCAACGCGTGCGTCGCCGCAACATTACTATCGCCGCCATCCTGGCCCTCGTCTTTGTGCTGGCAGCTGGCATCTGGGCCTACACGGGTGTCACCGGCTCGTACTATCTGGGTACCTACCAGGGCAATGTCGCCGTCTGGCGCGGCCTGCCCGGAAAGCCGCTCGGACTCAAGCTTCACTGGCTCGAAAGCGAAACCAGCATCAAGCTGTCCGACCTGCCCGAAGACACGCAAAACCGCCTCAAGGCGGGCATTCCGCAAACAAGTGTCGACGATGCGCAGGACACGATATCCAAGTACCGCCACCAGATCGACGAGGAGCAGACCCGCCAGGTGATCGACGCGCAAACGATTCGCGACAACACCAATCAGGGATCGACCTCCGAATCAGATTCCGAGAAAACCGCCGAACAGTCCGCCGAGGCCGAAGCCTCCGAAAAGAACTAGAAAGGGAGTGCCGCTTATGAGTCGCCGCAACACCGAGCTGCTCTTGCTCATCGCCTCGGCGTTCCCCGTCATCCTGCTGTATGCGATGTACGTGCTCACCGCGGGCGCCGCCATCTCCTTTGAGACGCTCGCGGTGCCGATCGGCCTCTTTGCCGCTTTCGCCGCGGCACATATCGCCGTGCGCATCTTGGCGCCTGGCGCCGACCCCGCCATCCTGCCCATCGTATTTATACTTTCGGGCATCGGCATCACGTTCGTGACACGCCTCGCCCCCGCTCTCGCCATCTCACAGCTCATCATCCTGTTTGTCTCGGTGGCCCTGATGGTGGGAACGCTCGCGTTGGTTAAGAACCTCGACGTAGTCATGCGCTACAAGTACACCTTTGGCATCATCGGCATCATTCTGCTGATGCTGCCGATCTTTATCGGCACCACGATCTCGGGCTCCAAGCTGTGGATTCGCATCGCAGGCTTTACCATCCAGCCCGGCGAGTTCGCCAAGGTCTTTATCGTGCTGTTCCTGGCCGGGTACCTGGCCGAGAACCGCGAGCTGCTCTCCATCTCCAACCGCAAGATCCTGGGCTTTAAGATCCCTCGCCTGCGACTGCTGCTGCCGCTGTTTGCCGTGTGGGGCGTGTGCCTGCTCGTCGTCGTCTTCGAACGCGACCTGGGTTCGGCCGTGCTGTTCTACACTATCTTCTTGCTGATGCTCTACGTTGCCACGGGGCGCTTTTCGTATGTCGTTATCGGCCTTGCGCTCTTAGCCGTTGGAGCCGTGGGCGCCTACAAGTTCCTATCGCACGTTCAGGTGCGTTTCCAGGTTTGGGTCGATCCGTTTAAGGACGCCCAGGGCCAGGGCTACCAGATCGTCCAGTCGCTCTTCTCGCTTGCCGATGGCGGTCTGGTCGGTGTTGGCATCGGCAACGGCATGGCCAACAACATCCCTGTCGTCGAGTCCGACTTTATCTTCTCGGCCATCGGCGAGGAAATGGGCCTTTTGGGCGGCGGCGCCGTGCTCATCCTGTTTATGCTCTTTGCCGTGCGTGGCCTCACCACGGCTGCCCGCGCTAAATCCGACCTCGCCGCCTTTAGCGCCACGGGCCTTACGGCCGCCATCAGCTTCCAGGCCTTCTTGATCGTTGGCGGCGTAACCCGCCTGATCCCGCTGACCGGCGTCACCCTGCCCTTTATGAGCCAGGGCGGCTCCTCTCTGCTGGCGAGCTTTATCATCGTCGCGCTCCTGCTGCGCGCCGGTGACGAAGCGACCGGACGCGAGGCCGAGCTCACCGGCACCGGCACCATGACCGCCATCACCGATGATCAGGTCGCATCTGCCGCCGCCCCGACGGGCACGCGCTTTGCTGCCTCGTCTTCCTACGGCAGCGGCAGGCCCTCCGCCGGCCCCCCCCCCGCGCCGACTCGGCCAGCCATTCCGTCGGCTCGCGCATGCGCCGTCGCCTGCTCGACACGCCTGAATCCGGCGTGCTCGGCCGCGTTGCGCTCGCCAACCGTCTAACCCGTGCGGTGCTCGCCTTTACGGCGCTGTTCGCCATCCTTATCGGCAACCTCACCTATGTCCAGGTCATCAAGGCCAAGGACTATCAGGACATGCCGACCAACAACCACACCATCGCCCGCTCCAAGTACATCCAGCGCGGCTCCATCATCACATCCGATGGCGTGACGCTGGCCGAGTCGCTGCAGCAGGAGGACGGCACCTACGTACGCTCCTACCCCAACGGCAACCTGGCAGCGCACGTGGTTGGCTACGTGAGCCAGCAGTATGGCACCACCGCCATCGAGAGCGTCATGAACGACACGCTCACCGGCTCTAAGGATTACTCCAGCTGGAACAACGCCATCGCGTCGCTCGCGGGCCAGACCCAGCCGGGCAACACCGCCAAGCTCACCATCGACTCGCGTATCCAGACGGCGGCCGAGCAGGCGCTCAAGGGCTTTAAGGGCGCTGTAGTGGTCATCGACCCGCGTACCGGCGCGGTGCTCGCATGTGCCAGCTCGCCCACCTACGACAACACCAACATCGACGCCCTACTGCAGGCTGGCGGCGGCGAGGACGGCTCTATGTACAATCGCGCCATGGACGCGCTGTACACGCCGGGCTCCACGTTTAAGGTCGTTACGCTTTCCGCGGCACTCGAGACCGGCACCGCCAGCCTTACCAGCACCTACCAGGCGCCCGGCTCCATGGACATCGGCAACGCACCGGTCACCAACTATGCCAACGAGAGCTACGGCACCATCAGCCTGCAGCAGGCCTTTGCCGTGTCCTCCAACGTCGTCTTTGGCCAGGTGGCAAACGAAGTTGGCGCAAACACGCTCGTGCAGTTTGCCAACGCCTTTGGCTACGGCCAAAAGCTCGGCCAGGACCTGACCTCCGCGGCCTCCATCATGGCCGATCCGTCGCTCATGACCGAGTGGGAAACCGCCTGGGCCGGCGCCGGCCAGCCTGTCGGCATGGACCACACGCCCGGCCCGCAGACCACCGTCATGCAAAACGCCGTGATTGCCGCCGCCATCGCTAACAGTGGCGTGGTCATGGACCCGTACTTTGTAGCCCAGGTACTCGCCCCGGACGGAACTGTGGTCAAGACCACGCAGTCCCGCTCGCTGGGTCAGGCCGTCAGCTCCGCCACGGCCGACCAGGTCAAGCAGGCCATGCTTGCCGTCGTCCAGTCTGGTACCGGCACCGATGCCCAGGTCCCCGGCGTCAAGGTCGCCGGCAAGACCGGCTCGGCCGAGACCGGCGGCACCAACGTCAACTCGATGTTCGTTGGCTTTGCACCTTACGATTCACCCACGGTCGCCATCTCGGTAGCCTTGGAGGATTACGACAAACACGACGTCAAGGCGGCCAAGATTGCCGGCATCGTCCTGACCGCGGCGCTCGCCGCACAGGGAGCGTGATGCCCATGATCGAATCGGACACCCGAGGCGCGCCGCGGCCGAAGAGTTAGCGGCAACGCGCCACACGGCCCCAGCGGCCACATCGTAGGTACTACACACATCGTTGAGCGAATAGTTATGTTAGGAGCAGGAATGGAACAGAGGGTCCTCGGGGGAAGATACCTCCTCAAGGATAAGGTGGGGACAGGCGGCATGGCGACCGTCTACCGTGCACAGGACCAGGTCCTCGACCGCACGGTTGCCGTCAAGATCATGCTGCCGCAGTATGCTGGCGACGCAACCTTCGCCGCACGCTTTAAGCAGGAGGCCCAGGCAGCAGCCGGTCTCTCCTCCCCCTATATCGTGGGCGTCTACGATTGGGGCAAGGACGGCGACACCTATTACATCGTCATGGAGTACCTGCGCGGTACCGACCTTAAGAGCGGCATTAAGAGCCACGGCGCCCTCGACCCCAAGAAGGTCGCCCAGATCGGCTCGCAGATCAGCTCCGCGCTTTCGGTCGCCCACAAGCACGAGATCATCCACCGCGACATTAAGCCGCAGAACATCATGGTGCTGCCCGACGGCAACATCAAGGTGATGGACTTTGGCATCGCGCGCGCCAAGAACAGCCACCTCACGCAAGACAACAACGTGCTGGGAACCGCCCACTACGTCAGCCCCGAGCAGACCCGCGGTCAGGATCTCGGCCCCACCTCGGATATCTACTCGCTGGGCGTCGTGATGTACGAGTGCGCCACCGGCCGCGTTCCCTTTGACGGCGACGACGCTATCTCGGTCGCACTCAAGCAGGTCAACGAGCTGCCTATTCCACCGAGCCAGATCAACTCCGGTGTCGACGCCGACCTTGAGCGTATCATCCTCAAGTGCATGGAGAAGGACCCGGCAAACCGCTTCCAGACCGCCGACGAGCTTCGTCAGGTGCTCAACAGCTACCTGTCGGGCCGTGCCGTCAACATCTCGGAGCCCACGCGCATCATCGGTGCCCCCGGCGAGCTGGGCGCCACCAAGACTCGCGAGCTTTCCGATCAGACGCGCGCCATGGTGCGTCCCGTCTCGGGCGTGAGCGGCCAGAATACCGCCCGTAGCTCGGTTTCGGGTTCCACCGGCTCCTACGAGGTCGAAAAGCCCAAATCCAACAAGAACAAGATCATCGCCGCCGTGGTGGCAGCCGTTGCCGTCATCGGCATCGTGGTGGCCTTTGCCACAGGACTCTTTGGCGGCGAGCAGGTCACCGTTCCCGATGTACTGGGCAAGGACCAGCAGACTGCCGTCGAACTGATCAAGGAAGCCGGCCTCGAGGTCGGCACCATCGACCAAAGCTACAACGACGATGTCGACGAGGGCAAGGTCGCCGAGCAGACGCCCAACGGCAACACCAAGAAGGCCAAGGGCACTAAGGTGAACCTGGTAATCTCCAAGGGCCCCAAGCCCTCCGAGAAGGTTGAGGTTCCCCGGCTTGTCGGCCTGACCAAGGACCAGGCAGAAGCCGCGCTGGCAAGCGTTGGCCTGAAGGGCAACGCCTCCGAGGAGGCCAACGAGGCCGATGAGGGCCAGGTCTTTGAGCAGGGTACCGAAGCCGGTAAGGAAGTCGCGAAGGGCACGACCATCTCGTACAAGGTCTCGAGCGGCCCGGATACCACGTCCGTCCCCGACCTGACCGACATGACCGAGGCCCAGGCGCGCAACGCCCTCGATATGGCAGGCTTTGGCGTCGACGTGAGCTACCAGGAGAACGACTCAGTTACCGAGGGAACCGTGATCAGCTGGAACCCCAGCGGCAAGCAGAAGCCCGGCGCCACGATTACCGTCGTCATTGCCAAGAAGTCCGGCAAGGCCAGCGTTCCGGGCAACCTGTACGGCAAGAGCATTTCCGCCGCCGTTACCGCGCTCAACAACGCCGGGTTCTACAACATCGCATTCTGCGATCAGAACGGCAACCCCGTGAGCGGCAACGAAAACGCCACCGTTACGGGCGTCTCCCCCACCGGTAAGCAGTCCACCGACAACACGATCACGTTGACGGTTTCGATTTCTGGCTCTGGTACTGATTCAGGCGACGATTCCGGTACGACCAACTAGTCATCAAGACGTTGCCCACAGCGGCTGATGATGCAAATACATTCGCTCAATTGCGCCCGTTTGCTCCCCCTGCAAACGGGCGCTTTCTTCATCTGAAGTAGCGAAAACCACGGCATACCTTTAAACCAGAAGAGCCCGGCACCGTAGCGGTACCGGGCTCGATATTCCTCTGGTGCCCCCGGGCGGATTCGAAAATCCCCCCCCCGCGGGGAAATGAGTGACGCGGGTGTC
>URNQ01000097.1 GCA_900549245.1 uncultured Collinsella sp. | reverse complement strand
GAGCGCCCCAACCGCTGCGCTCATGTGACCGACGGCTGCATCTTGTGCGGCGGGTGCGTCGACGCTTGCCCCGTCAATGCCATTTCGATCGAGCGCGACGAGGCCGCCGGCGTGGTTGACCTTGACGCATATCGAGACATTTGGGTATTCGTTCAAACCGACGAGCACAATGCCGTGGCCCCGGTGGCCTACGAACTCATGGGTAAGGGGCGCGAGCTTGCCGATGCCCGCGGTTGCCGTCTGGTGGCATTGGCCGGCATGGGCCCCGAGAGCTCACTTGAGGACCTGGAGCATCTGGTCTTCGCCGGTGCCGACGAGGTCGTGGTCTGCCGCGACGAGCGGCTGCGTCAAAACGACGCGGAGGTCTATGCCCGCTTGATTTGCGATTTGGTGGCGGAGCGCGGGCCCGAGGCCATTCTGTACGGCGCGACCGCCTTTGGCCGTGAGCTGGCGCCCGGTGTGGCCGTGCGCTTGCAGACGGGCCTTACGGCCGACTGCACGGTGCTTTCGATGGATACGGAGACGGGTCTACTGCAGCAGACCCGCCCGGCGTTTGGCGGCAACCTGATGGCTACCATTATCTGCCCCAATCATCGTCCCCAGATGGCAACGGTGCGTCCCGGCATCTTTGGGGCACCCGAGTTTGATTACAGCCGCTCTGGCGCGATTACCCAGGTATCGCTCGCGGATGATGTTAAGGCCCGCGTCGAGATCTCGATTCCCGCCGAGGAGTGGGGGCAGCAGGCATCAATTGCCGATGCCGAGCGCCTGGTCGTGGTGGGCCGCGGCATTGGCTCCAAGAAGAATCTGCCTCTGATGCGAAAACTCGCCGATGCGCTGGGTGCCGAGCTTGGTTGCACGCGTCCCGTCGTGGAGGCGGGTTGGCTGGAGTATCGCCACCAGATCGGCCAGACCGGCGTGTCGGTTTCGCCAAAGCTCCTCGTGAGCATCGGCGTTTCGGGTGCTATCCAGCACCTAGCCGGCATCGGCGGCGCGGAGTGCATCATCGCCGTCAACGAGGACCCGGATGCTCCCATCTTTGGCGTTGCGCAGTACAAAGTTGTCGGCGACGCCGTCGAAGTCGTCGAGGAGCTTCTGGCCCAGTTCGAGCGCTAGGCGCCGGCCAGCCAGGCTCGCATCTCTTTCTTTAGGCGTTCCCAGGTCGCTTGCGTGGCGGGGTCGGTAAAGGGGCGCGTGATGCCAAAGGGTGCGTCGAGCAGGCGGTAGATATCGCCCTGCTCGCGCGCCAGCGCGCGGCTTGCCGGATAGACGAGCTCAAACATAAAGCAGATGAGTCCCACCAGGTAGTCTGCGGGCTCGTCGCGTTCATCGCGTGCGACGCAGCGGCGCTCGTCAAAGGCGGCCAGCGTCGGTGCCGAGAAGTGGCTGGCAAGAAATGCGTCCTCACCTACCTTAAGGATGGTGTCGACGGTGCTGTCGGCGATGGTGCGCATGATGTCGATCTTGTCGCCATCGCGCACGATATCGCAGAAGTTCCGCGTTCGCTCATCGAGCTGCGCGGGTAGACGGAAATCGCTGTGATAGGCAATGCTTGCGCGAATCAACTCGTCTTCTGCCGGGTTGTCGATAAAGTCGCGGATACTTGTTGTCGCGGGTGCGTCTGCAGGTGTTTTGCCAAAGAGGGCCTCGACGCCCAACGCCGCATGGCTCATGCTTTCGGCATCCTTAAACGTATCCCAACGCCGCAACTGTTCAAAGCGGCCCATATCGTGTAACAGCCCACAAAGCCACGCCAGGTCGATGTCCTGTGGTGACCAGCCCTGTTCGCGCGCCACGGCATCGCATGCCTCGGCAACGTGGTACGTATGCTCGATTTTGAGCGCGATACGTGGATTGGCGGCATCGTAGGCATCGGTGTAGGTCTTGAAGGCCGCGGCAGCCTGCGTTCGATCGATAGCTGTCATAATGACTTCCTAAAAAGCTGTGTCTTTCTGTGTCTTTCGATCCGGTGGCAATTGTAGGCGAACTCGATTGCCACCGGGCGATGATTCTGCCATGTCGTTGAATGCGACTTGGAAAGCTTGTCGGGACGAGGAACGCTATGGTGCTCAAAATCGTTAAAACTGTCTGGCCGGTGATGCTTACCTATGTTGCTATTGGCGCGCCGTGCGGAATGATTATGGCGCAGGCGGGAATGGAACCCTGGATGGTTTTTGCTCTGAGCAGCACGTTCGTGACGGGCAGCGGGCAGTTTATGATCTGCAATCTGTGGCTGGCAGGTGTGCCTGCAGCATCGATCGTCGCGAGCGTCGCCGCAATCTCCTCGCGCTTTGCGCTTTACTCGGCATCGATCGCACCGCATTTGAGGTGTGCTTCGAAGCGTCAGACGCTGGCTGTTGCCGCGACACTTACCGAGGAGGCATATGGCATCTCGCTTGCCAAGCTGATTGAGGGGGAGGATTGGGGCCCACGTGAGTCCTTTGTGCTCAACGCGATCCTCATCGCAACATGGGGCGTTTCGTGTACGACGGGCGCCATCGTCGGCGCCGTTGTCGATGTTCCCACCGCTATTGCGGGTTTTGTCTGCACATCGCTCTTTATCTGCCTGCTCTTTTCGCAGCGACTGTCGCGCGGCAATGTCGTGGCTGCCGGTTTGGCTGCGGTGTCCGTCGCCATATGCAAGTTCTTGGGGTGGACGAATATCGCCGTGCCGGCAAGCGTACTCGTCGGCGTGGCCGCGGCGCTCGCGTGCGATGCTCTCGCCGAAGGTGGGGGTGCTCGCGATGCCCGTTAATGAGTTTTTGGTCCTGTGGCTGTCGTCTTGGGCGGCCATCGCGTTTTTCCGCATTGCCCCGGCGTTTGCGTTGCGCGGGAGAACGCTGTCGCCCCGCGTTACCGAGGCCTTGGGTTATATTCCGCCCGCCGCCTTCGCGGCACTGGTCGCCAACGATTTGATAAGCCCTGGCGCTTTCGACGCCGGCTTGTGGCAGGGCTTGATTCCCTGGATTGCGGCTGCCGGTGTTGTGGCGGTGGCAATTAAGACAAAGTCGATGCTGTGGTGCTGCGTCTCGGGTATCGTGCTCTATATCGTTTTGAGCCTTGTATAAAAGCAAGGACGCGTTTGCCGTCCTGGCCCGACGAATCGAATTTCTCACCGAGCCGGTCTACTTCTTCTGGTACCATGGTCAAACTTTACTGTAGCAAAGTATGACGTGGGCTTTTGTTCTGCGTCAGCGGAAATGGGGGGTTTCATGGCACAGGGAGCGATCGCCAACGAGCAAAAAAAATCAAAGTACCGCGCATCCCGGGTGACATCATGATCTACCCGATGATCGTCGGTCTTTTGCTCAATACCTTCTGCCCACAGGTCTTTGAGATCGGCGGCTTCTTTACGGCTGCCTGCCGGGGCGGCTCCAACACCATCGTTGCTGCCATTTTGCTGTTTGTGGGCGCCGGCATCAGCTTTAAGTCCACGCCGGGCGCCATCAAGACCGGTATCGTCGTTCTGATCCCTAAGCTTGTGGTGGCAGCCGCCCTTGGCTTGGGTGTGGCATATTTCTTTAACGACAACTTCCTGGGCCTGAGCTCCGTATCTATCATCGGCGGCATCACGTTTTGCAACATGGCGCTCTATACGGGCATCATGGGCGAGTTCGGCGATGAGTCCGAGCAGGGCGCCGTGGGCATCCTATTCTTTACGGCCGGCCCCGCCGTCACGATGATCATCCTCGGTGTCTCGGGTCTCGCCAACATCCCCGTTGGCACCATCATCGGATCCATCCTGCCGCTTGTTATCGGCATAGTCCTGGGCAACTTGTTCCCGTTCATCAAGAACCTGCTGGTTCCCGGCGCCAATCCTGCGATCGCTGTCATCGGTTTTCAGCTCGGTGCGTCCATGAGCCTTTCGAGCTTTATCACCGGCGGCATCTCGGGCATCCTACTGGGTCTCATCACGCTCTTTATCGTCGGGCCCATCACCTTTGCGTTCGAGCGCCTGTGCGGCGGTAGCGGCAAAGCGGCCGTTGCCTGCTCCACTATCGCCGGCACGGCTATGACCACGCCGGTCGCCCTCGCCGAGGTCGCTCCGCGCTATGCCGAGCTTGCGCCCACCGCGTATGCGCAGATCGCCACCGCCGTTATCATCACGGCAATCATGGCCCCGATTCTGACCGGCTGGGTCGATAAGAAGTTCTGTCACGGCAAAGAGGATCTGTCGCCTGCCGGTGTCGAGGCCATCGAGGAGGCTGTCGCAACCGATATCGCCGGTGAGTAACGGCCGTTGCCGATAATAGATTCCGGCGTGCAATTCGCGCCGTTCGAGCGTCCGAACGAAAGCTATCTTGCAGTAACGTTCGGGCGCTCTGCTATTATTCCCATTACCCCTGCGGAGTAGGGGGTGTTTGTTGCCCAGACACGATTCGGGCGATTCTGACCACTTGGATATTGAAGGGATGGCGTCTAGTGGTTAAGGCACTCAAGATCGAGATATTCCTGCTGTGCATGATTATTCTTATCGGGCTTGCCGCACGAAGCCGCCGCTCCTTGTTCTCGAGCACCCAGCAACTTTTGTTTAGCATGCTGGGCTATACGTCTGCTGCCTACATTTTCTTCGATATGATTTGGACGCTCTCGGACGGCGTGAGCACTCCTGTAGGCATCACGGCCAACTGGATTTCCAACGCGGTTTCGTTTTCGCTGTTCGCCATCGCGTGCCTCATTTGGTTTTTCTATTCCGAGACGATGCAGGGCTCACGGCTCCTGACCACGCCCTACAGGGTGGTACTTTTAACGTTGCCAACCGCATTGGTGGTCGTGCTGGCATTTACCAGCTACTGGACGCACACTATGTTCTATATCGATGCGCAGGGCGTATATCGTCGCGGAGCGCTTTATATGATTCAGCCTATCGTGAGCTACTGCTACGTCATATATACGTCCTTGCATGCCTTTATTCAGGCTCGAAAAGTCGAAAGCCTGCAAAAGAAGGCCATTTATCGCACCCTCGCCTTTTTTGCGGTTCCCGCTCTGGTGGGCGGTACCTTCCAGATTTTGTTTTCGGTACCGGGCCTTTGCGTCGGTATAACGCTGAGCATCCTGCTGCTCTACATCATCTACCAGGAGCAGCTGATCTCGACCGACCCGTTGACTGGCCTCAACAATCGCAACCGTTTTGAGACCTATATGCTGTCGCTGTTCTCAAATGTGGATCAGGCCGAAGATGTGTATCTGCTTATGATGGACGCCGACGGCTTTAAGCAGATTAACGATCGCTATGGACATGTGGAGGGCGACCATGCCCTCCAGGTCGTATCTGCTACGCTCAAAGAGGTCTGTTCGGCGTCTGGTGGCTTTATCGCACGTTATGGCGGCGATGAGTTCGTGGTGCTTCAAAAGGTGACGGCGGAGCAGGACATCATGCGTCTGTGCGCGGCAATCAACGACGAGCTCGCACGCGCCGAGGTTCCGTATTTGTTGCGGATGTCCATCGGCTATGCACGGGTCGGTGACGGTGTCGATACCTGGCAAGACTTACTTCGCACTGCCGATGCGGAGCTCTACCGCGTCAAGGCCGAGAAAAAGAAAGCCGGCATCCAGATACGCTAGAAAAAGGGCGCACGCTGGCGTGCGTGGCGGCCCTCGGCTCACCGATGTACTCCATTAAGCTAAGGTATGTGAATCCCCTCTGCTAAATAAGGGCAGTTCGTTAGGCCTTTTTGGGCCTGTTGACGATGATGATGCCGGCGCAGACCAACAGCAGGGCAACGATGACGGTAACGGGGCTCGTGCCAGCGCCCTCGCCGAGCAGCAGCGCGCTCAGCACCACACCAAAGACGGGGTTCATAAACCCAAAGACCGAGACGCGGCTGACGGGGTTGACGGCAAGCAGGCGTGACCACAGCGAGTACGCGATGGCGGAAATGAGTGCCATATAAATGATGAGCGCGATGGCGGGGGCGATTTCGGTGGGGGATAGCGCGCCGCCCATCAAAAACCCGATGGCGGTAAGGACCAGGCCGCCGACCAAGAACTGCCAGCCGGCGAGCAAGACGCCGTCATGCTCGCGCGAGAAGATGCCAATGAGGCAGGTCGACAGAGCGCCCGCAACTGTGGAAGCCAAGATAAAGCCCTCACCGTCGAGCGTAAAGCCAAAGGTGCCGTCCGCGCCCGAAAGGTTGACGAGCGCGACGCCGGCAAAGCCCAGCACACAGCCAAGCACCTTGGCCGTATTGAGCTTTTCGGTTCGAAACGCCAGGGCGGCAAAGAGGATTGCGAGGAAGTTGGCGCTGGCCTCGATGATGGAACTCGACATGGCGCTGGCGCGCGAGAGTCCCAGGTAGAAAAAGAAGTACTGCCCGATAGTCTGGAAGAGCGACAGGATGCAGATGGGCTTGATATCGCGTACCTGTGGGACGAGCGGGCGGCGCTGGGCCGCGCTCATCCCAACGATAACCAGGGCACCGGCAAGCGTAAAGCGCAAACCTGCAAAGAGCAGCTGTGAGGCGCTATCGTGCGCGGGGATGCCAAACAGCTCGTAGCCGATCTTGATGCAGGGGAAAGCCGACCCCCAAAGCGCGCAGCAGACAAGGCAGCCCAGGATGAGTCCGGGCAGGGTGGCGAGATACGGCTTGCGGCTTTCCATGATGTCCTTCCTGTATGCGCAAAGCAAAAAAGAACCCGCCACCGGGAGTGCCGGTGGCGGGCGTTGTTACCCGAGGGGATTGTACCCGATGGGGACGGATTAAGCGAAGTAGGCCACGCCGCTCTCAAAGATCGGCATGAACTTATCGCCGGGGACATGCTCGGGCACGTTGCGGTACAGGTTGTCGCCGCGACGCTCGGCATGGCCCATCTTGCCCAGGACGTGGCCGTCGGGGCTCCCGGTGCCCTCGCGGGGGGGGGCACGCTGACG
>URNQ01000096.1 GCA_900549245.1 uncultured Collinsella sp. | reverse complement strand
ACCTCTGCATTGCCAAATAGAAGGACATCCTCCGCCGATAGCCGAAGCGTCGGGTCTGGGAAAAAACCCAAGAAACTGTTCTCACGGAGGCTACAGAACCACATCGGGAAAGAATTAAGCTGCAAAATCACCATGTACGCATAAATTACCAGGATTAAGGCGTACGCCCATTTGCTCACATGCTTCAATTCTGACTGGAGAAGTCTTTTAATCTGACGAGCCATTGAGCACACCCCCAGCGCGAAAGCTCAAGAGAGCGTAAATCAATACCGATAGACAGCTGGCTGCCACGCCATATCCCAGAAGCGTCAGCTGCCCCATATCGCTATACCCAAGGGCACATCCGACTCCAAGGTACGGCCCCGGAAGGAAGAAGATCCATCGCAAGGATGGTATAGGTGCCTGAAGGAAGGCTCCGTAGAGCGTCAAGCTCATGACAAATCCGATTATTACCACAGCCCCGCTCAATACAGCGCTGCTTGTAATCCGATAGATGGTCACCGTCTCCAACGCAACTGATATCACCAATACGGCGTTGATTATCATCGCAGGCAAAAATACAGCCAGTATGTCGTGTGCACAGCTTTGCCCACCACGTATTATGGCTATTGCAAAAAGAAGAAGGCAAAGCGCGCTATACGCTGCGCCAATTATTAAAGCAGACGAAAATGCATGGGCTAGAGCCCCATAAAAGCGGTTGAGACCTCTTGCCGAAGAAATTCGGTGCCCCTCTTTATAGCCATGCTCCTGTAAAAGCACCAAACAAACGATGAGTGGAACGAACAGGGATGTACCGGCAAAAGCGCTGCGCGCAAGGGACTCATCAGGCGCAGAAGGATCGATTGCATTCCAGAGGAAACCAATATCCTCCCCACAAACGCCATAGCCAAAGGCGAGCAACGTTGTTCCGTTTTTTAGAAAGATGCCGAAGAGAAGGCCGAACGCCAACATAAGCGCAAGACCAAACTTCGCCGGAAATATCCTGTGCAAACGCATCATATCTGCCTTTATGGGATGGATCGCCCGCTTCATAGCGAGACCGCCTTCATCAAGCGCCTGTAATACTCTTTTAGGGATGGCGCCTCATCCCTTATGACGTCCATCGATTCCTTTTTTAGCATTTCACCGTCATGAAGAAACAGGCAGCTTGTTGCAACCGATGCCAGCTCATCCAAGTCGTGGCTAGAGATAAGCATGGTTTTGCCCTGCTCCCGATTCAATCGACCGATAAGGGCCCATATACTCTCGATGCCCAACGGATCCAATCCATTTGCCGGCTCATCGAAAATTAGTACGTCGGTGTCGCCCAATAAAGCCGTAGCTATATCCAGTCGCCGTTTCATTCCCAGAGAAAAACTGCTCACGCTCTTTTTCTCATCGACGTCCAGCCCGACCAGGCCCAAGACGCGAGGAACCTCACGTTTCTCATCGAGCCCCCATTCCGCACATCGGATCCGAAGATTCTCAGCCGCACTGAGAGATTGGTATGCTCCGCAGGAATCTGGCACATAGCCGACACGCGTCCGCATCAAGCTCAGCTCTTTTTTCGACTTGCCTCCAAAGAGCTCCACGCTCCCCGACGATGGCTCACAGAGGCCCAGCACTATTTTAATAAGCGTGCTTTTGCCCGCCCCGTTTGCACCAACAAGGGCGCAAAGCTCAGACTGATCCACCTCGAAGGAAACGTCATGCAAAACGCGCCGTTTCCCGTAGCGCTTTGACACCCTTGATAGCCTTATCGTTGATGCGTTCATTGGCCTCCCGTTCCGCTTGATAGCAAAACCGCTCATATCGTTCCTTCTTTACTTTATCGTTTTCCATAGTTGTTATTGTTTTTCGATAACTCATATTTGTCAAGATAATCTAAAAGAAAGAACCCGTGTTAGACACGGGTCCCTTCACGCTGTTATTTCGTTTTAGTTGTTCGCCTTAAGCTACTCGTCGCTCAAATCGACAGCAAAGACTGATGTCGGAAGCGACGCCTCATTGCCTCCGCCGTCCCGCATCTGCCTCACAACGTTTTTTGCACGCTCAACAATAAGCTCCTCAAGCTCTTTCTCACTCACGCGCTGAATAATATCTCCCGGTTGACAATCAAGCTCATCACAGATATCGAGGAGCGTCTTTAGGCGAATAGCTTTTATCTTTCCGTTTCTAAGCTTTGAAATATTAGCCGGAGTATGCCCCGTCGCCCGAATCAGATCAGCACTGGTCTTTCCGGTCTTAAGCAGCTGCGTCTCAAGCTCGATGATGAGATAGCTCATGTTTCCTCCTACACAAGCTCGTCAGACTGCTCTTGGAGCAGCGAGGCATAACTCCAGATCGCCGAGATAAACAGACAGACAACTGCGCCGATAAACGACCCCGCATCAAAGGTAGCGCCTTGGCAAATCTCAATAACGAAGGAATGAGGCACGATGTAAAGCTCCAGTCCGCCAATGGTGAGATTGACCGATCCATAGGCACCAACAAGCGAAACCGCGGCGTTAACAGCAAAGGCAAGCGCGAGAACACGGATAAGCCGCACATGCGTCTTGGTAAAGGGCGAGACGCCTCGCGAGATGTTACGGCTGATCCCGCACAAAACGACAAGCGAAATACCCACGACGAGTGCCAGGCACAGTCCGCTTGGGATAACGATGCACCCGCCATCGAGAAGCGTCACGACACCGAAAGAATCGACAGAAGCAACGTTTGCAACCGCATACCAGATCACGTAAACAACCAACGCGGCAAAAGCAACGAGCATCCCTGCAAAAACGGCTGCCATGCAAAAACCAAGCTTCCTGATATTTTCGCCCGCCTTGGCCATACGCTGAACGCTGTTGGACATACACTCACCCTCACCGGCTCTATCGTTATTCGAACAGTTTATCGAACAACGATATGGATTGCATGCGGAAAGCCCCGCCAGTGCGCATAGGCCATTCACTAATCAGAAGAGGTGAGCGTGGATTTTTGGACACGTATCGAACGAGCGTGGATAATCTCCCACTTTGAGGCCGCCACCGGGCCTAAAACGGGAGATTATCCACGCTCATAGTCATCAAGGCTCACAGCCTCTTACTCGGCCGCCTCGCGCAGAGCCGACATCGTAGCCGCATATTGCTGCTGCAACGCATGCATTCCCTCGCGAGCGCCGTCAACGGCATCGGCGCCGCGCAGCGCTTCGGTCACCACGACCGCCGGCTCGTACAGATTATCGAATCCCAGGTTCTGGCTCACGCCCTTGAGCGTGTGCGCTGCCATAAACGCACCTTCGGCGTCTCCTGCCGCCATGGCGGCCTCCAGCTTGTCCATGCTCTCGTCATCCAAAAACTTGAGAGCAAAGCGGGCAAGCATTTCCCCGCCCATCAGCCGAGCGCACGCGTCATCATAATTAGCGCCGATCTTCTCATACGCCTCACGCATGGAAATCATGGATTAAAACTCCTTTGGTCAAACTAAATCGTGGGAAACGCGACGACGTCGGCGGGGCGTGCCAACGTCTCGGCAATACGATCTTGCACCTCGAGCAGGCAGTCGAGCAACAGCGGGTTAAAGGTGCCGCACTTACCGTCCAGGATCATCTGGATTGCCTCCTTGTGCGGGATAGCGTCCTTGTATACGCGCACGCTCGTCAGCGCATCGTACACGTCGGCCACCGAAACCACCTGCGCGGCGATGGGGATATCGTCGCCCTTAAGGCCATCGGGATAACCCTTGCCGTCCCAGCGCTCGTGGTGCCAACGCGCAATCTGGTACGCATATTCCATAAGCGCATTACCGGCGTGATGGCTACCCAGCTCAAGCAGCATGTCGGCGCCGATCGTGGTATGCGTCTTCATAATCTCGAACTCATCGGGCGTGAGGCGTCCGGGCTTGTTGAGAATCGCATCGTCAATCGACATCTTGCCGATATCGTGCAGCGCCGAAGCCAGGGCGATCGTAGAGCGTTCCTCATTGTCGAGGGGGACCGTGCCGCTACGCTGGACCAGACAGCCAAGCAGCAGCTCGGTCAGCTTCTCGATGTTCGTAACGTGCCTGCCGCTCTCGCCGTTGCGAAGCTCCATGACGCCGGCCATGATGTCGATGAGCATGCGACTGTTCTTGACGCGCTCGTTGTACTGCTGGGACAGCAGGCTCGTCAGGCGGCGCTGTTTGGCGTACAGGCGGATGGTGTTGCTTACGCGGCGGCGCACGATACGGGAGTCAAACGGGCGGTTGATATAGTCCGAGGCGCCCAGCTCGTACGCGCGCAGAACCATATCATCGGAATCTTCGCTCGAAATCATGATGACAGGCAGATTGTCGATACCCGTTCGGCGCGACAGATCGGCCAGCACCTCAAAGCCGCTTATGCCCGGCATGACAATGTCCAGCATCACGAGCGACAACTCATCGCCATAGCGGTCGACCATGTCGAGCGCTATACGACCGTTATCGGCCTCGAGGATGCAATACTCGTCCTTGAGCATCTCGCTGAGAATGGCTCGGTTCATTTCGGAGTCATCGATAATAAGCACCAAGGGCTTTTCGCTTTGGAAGGCCTCGATGGAATCGGCATCGGTCACGACCGTACCGGCTTTTGCCTTAGCGCGGCTCAATAACTGGGCAGCGCGGCCAACGCCCTCATCGACCGTCTCGCCATGAATGCGAACGCCACCAACACATGCCGTCAAGCTCACGTACTCATGGCCCGGAATAATCGTGGAATGAACGGCATCGGACACCTGATGCAGGCGACGGGTGAAGTCATCGGAGGGAATATTGGGCATGACAACCACAAACTTGTCGCAGCCATAGCGCACAAGCTCGTCAGTCGAACGAATTCCGCTGCGTATGGCTGTCGCCACAGCACCGAGCGCAAGGTCGCCGGCATGACGGCCACACGTATCGTTGAAGGCCCTAAAATCATCAACGTCGATCATCGCAACGCCGGCATTCATGCGGGCGCTGCGAAGCTTTTCCTCGTAATATCGGCGATTGCGCACGCTCGTCAGCACGTCGGTGTAGACAAGGTCCTCTTCTGCAGCCTCCTGCTCATCGACCGGACGCACCATCAGCAGGACGTGAGGCTCGCCCTCGACCTTCAGAGGGCGTAGACGGGCGCGGTACTCAGTGCCATCATTGAGCAGTTGCTCCGACACCTCATCGGAGTCTGCCAAAGCCTCAAGACTCGACTGACGCAGACAAGGGCAGCGATCGCCGGCGAGCAAGCAGTTAGGCTCGCTCTTAATCTGATCGGCCGACAGCAAACGCACCACGGGGTAGGTCTTCGCGACACGGGCGACCTCAGCGGCAGCCTCCTCGTCGGTTAGATTGACCTCGTGATTATTGAGCATATGGGGCCCTTTCGATAGTTTCGCATGGTAGCGGTGGGTTCCAAATGCTACAAGGGTAACACCTTGTCGATGCAGGTAAGTACGTGAATGCTGTTACAGTTTTATGAGTTGGCAGGCGGCGCGATTGAAGTCGCAGACGTGAGGTTTTGAGCACATTTGTTAACACGGCCGAAACGTTTGCGGGTGAAGCCTGCTTTGGCCATTGCGGGTGTTAGAGCCCCAGGATGCCACAGACAGCCCGGGCAGCCGCTGCCGGGCGATCGCGCAGACCGTTATGCGCGCCCGGGATCGTCACGAGGGGAAAATCGAGATATCCGCCAGCCGCTCGCGTGCCAGCCTCGCGGGGCGTGCCAATCGAGAGCTCGCCCAGGAGCACGGCGGCCACCGTTTTTGACGCGCGAACGCTATCCCAATCGGGAACGCAGGTCATAGTAATCCCGTATTCGTTTGCCATGAAACTGCGGCCGTTGCGCAGGGCATGCTTGGCTTCCGCTTCGGTCGTTCCAGGAGCCTCGGGGTCCAAGTCGCCGAGGGCTCCCAAGAAAAGCCGGAGCGCCCTTGAAACCTTTCCGGCCGCAATCATATCGAGCAAAACCGGAGCTGCGCCCATGCCGACGCCTTCGGCCGACACAGCCGGCTCATGCAGAATCGCACGGTCGACGAGATGGGGTTCGGTACGAAGAAGCTCCAGCGCCACCAACGTACCGGCGCTGTGCGCAAGCACATTTGCCGGAGCGCCAACGTGTTCGATCACGGCTTGCAGATCGGCGGCCTGAGCGGCAAGATCATAGCTGCCGTCTGCCGCATCGCTGCTGCCACCACAGCCGCGGCGGTCGTAGGCAATTACGCGGTAGTTGCGACTGAGCTCACAAGCGATGCTGTCGAAAAATGTGCCGTCGACACAAGCGCCGTGCACGCACACCAAGGCAGGAGCATCAGGCGACACATCCGGGTCGGCATATTCGCGACAGGCAATCGTGGTGCCCGCATTCTCGACCGTAAAATCCATGTTGTGCCCCCATCATCAATGCTCATCCAGCTGCACGTCAGCACGGTTGGATGGACCCGCATTGCCTTACGCCTTGTTAACAGATTAACTTTACCCGACCCGAGGCTTTTCATGGCACGGCATCATGAGCGACGTGAAAAAACGAAACTTGTAAAGCAAGAGCCCGCACCTTGCTTTGGAGCCGATGCTATGCTTAGGCACAATTGTCTTGAGGAGCATATGCCTATGTCTACGTTTTTGAATGCCAGCCCCATCTTTGGGCCCGTTCGCAGCCGTCGCCTTGGTCTCTCGCTCGGCGTCAACATGATGCCGGCCAGCGGCAAAATCTGCACGTTCGACTGCATTTACTGCGAAAACGGCCTCAACGCCGAGCGCCCCTGCCATGAGCCGTACAACACAGCTGCCGTGGTGCTCGACGCGCTCGAGGCAAAGCTGCGCGAGATGGCAGCCGAGGGCGAGCTCCCCGATGTGATCACCTTCGCAGGCAACGGCGAGCCCACCGCCGCACCGGAGTTTCCACAGGCCATCGCCGGCGCCGTCGCGCTGCGCGACG
>URNQ01000095.1 GCA_900549245.1 uncultured Collinsella sp. | reverse complement strand
CGAGCTCATCGGGGCGCCGGGGGCGAAGCCCGCCGCGGGTTAGCCGATGCGGTGGTTGTCCGCCATGCTGGCGGCAAGGGCGCCCAGGAGGAACTTGGCCTCGTACATCTTGCCAAAGTACGAACGGACGCTTTGGTGGGGAAGGCCGATAGAGCAGTTAAGGAACCGCACCTGGGGATACTCAACGGCAGCTCTGAGCGTGTATTCCATCAGGCGGTGCGAGGTCGAAAAGATGACGTTAGCTCCATGTTTGACAGCCGTTTCCACGGCGGCGTAGAACACATCCGGATTATGACAGTCCTCGAACGCCTCGGTGCGCACGATACCGCCAAAGTGCTCATCGAGATACTGACGCCCTTGGTCGTGCAGGCTGTCCCAGCTCGACGTCGCACAGGGGAACTCATGGATAAAGGCGATGCGCAGGGGGCTGGCCGCCGAGTAGACGGTCTTGCCCATAAAGAAGTTGAGCACGCCGGAGGTGGACTTGGCGGGCGCCTCTTCCTCATCGACACTCGGTGCCTCGACAAGATCGACCTTCTCCTCATCACTTTTGCCGGCAATGACCAACTCGCGCCAAATCTTGCACAGGCGGTTTACGACGATATCCGTCGGCGTATCCAGCAGGCGGTCCTGGTTGTACACATTGAGGTAGACGAGCATAGCGTCGGCGGGCGTAATGTCCAGATGGTCGCCGCCGGCGCGCAGGTAGGCGCGCTTAAAGAGCAGGAAGGTGTGGCGCAGGTAGTCGACCTTTTTCTGCGGCCATTTTTCGATAAGGTTCTGACCGAGCATCTTGGCGAGCGTTTCGTAGCTTCCCTCACGCGAGAACTCGATCTCGTATAGGGGGCAGACGCGCCAAAACGCGCAGAACTCGCCATAGAGGCGGCTTTCGACGGAATCCCATTTTCCGGGGTAGAGGCGGGTGACCTTGGCCGAAACCGTCGGGGCGTCCAGGAATTTGAGGACGCTGACGCGCTTGTTGCCCTCTTGGACGTAGAACCGATGCATGAACTCGGTGACGATGATGGGGTCGCGATAGCCCTCGGTCACCTGGATGTCGTAGAGGTTGGACCACTTGCGGGCGAACTCGGTGCTAAATGGCAACAGGGGCATAAAGTTGCACGAAAAGGCAGACTGACGGCCCTTGGTAACCGTGCCGACGACCATTTCGAGCGGAATATCCCGCAGGCCGACGCTCTCTCGCTGACCTAAGGGGAGCTGGGCAACCAAGCTGTCGAGGTCCGTAAGGTACGGGTGCTCGCTTTGGCTGATGGCGCGACGGCGTCCCTGCTCGCCGCGCTTGCGTGCTTGACGATAGGCCTCTTCCATGGTGTCTACTCCCTTAGTCGTTTAAACAACGATATGAACCATGGTACCACGATGCGAAACTACCACAAAGGTGCCTGTCCCCTTTGTGGTAGTTTAGGCGATGATGGGGGCGATGGCACGAATGCAGGCGTCGGCTGCCGTGAAGGTGGTGCTATCGTCGCTGACGATAAAGATGATTTTGCCCTTGACGCCAAAGTCGCCGATCTCGCTAAAGAGCACATACGGCTCCTTGTCAAAGCCAGAGATGGGAAGCACCGCGGCCTTGGTGGCGTCGGTAAGCTCATCTGCCAGCGCGTCCAGCGAGGCCCACTTAGACGTGTCCTTTACGGCAACGGGCACGGCCACGCGCCCAAAGGGCATCAGATGCACGAGCGTGTTCTTGGAGATGTTGGAGTTGGGCACAATGATGGTCTGCCCGCAGGCATCCTCGATGGTCGTGTGACGCCAGGTGATGTCTTGGACCACGCCCGACACGCCGCCGACCTCGATATTGTCGCCGGGCTTGATGATGCCCATGAAGGTCACCTGCATACCGCCGATAAGGTTCGACAGCGTGTCCTGAAAGCCGAGCGAGATGGCGATGCCGCCGACGCCAAGAGCGGCGACGAGGGCGTTTGCATTAACGCCAAAACAGTTGTCGAGGATAAAGCTGCCACCGATCATCCAGATGACGGCGCGAGCGATGTTGATGAAGATACTCGATGCCGGAAGTGGGTTGTCGTCGCGGTTGAGCAGGTGGCGCAGGGTCTTGGATACGACCTTGGTGGCGATGGCGGTGCCTATTACCAAGATGACGGCCCAGATGATGTTGTGGACCCACCGTTGCTCAAAGAAATGAAGAATCGGTTCAAACAATTCCATGTAGGGAAAACCTCCTCATGATCGTTCAACCATGATACCCACCAAAAGCCCGTCCGATCACATCGGACGCGCCGATAACTTGAGATGGGGTGGCCGCGGTGGCGTAGGCTGGGGCGCCGGCGAGCACGCCGGCGAGGAGGGCGACGGTCAAGGCAAGACGGGGAAGGAGTCTTTTCATGGCAGTTTCCTTAGTTCTTAACCAGTGGTTCCTGCTGACGCTGGATTATCGACATGATATGCGAAAACCGCCGCAAAGGTATCTGTTCCTTTGCGGCGGTTTTGACGTTTGTGCAGATAAAACCTGCCAAAATAAACCTGTCCCTTTTTGGTAGGTTTAGCTCAGCAGCATGCGGTCGTTGGCGAGCTCGCCGCCCGAGACCTCCTCGAACTTCTGCAGCAGGTCGGCTACGGTGAGCGACTTCTTCTCGTCGCCGGCCACGTCGTAGATCACATGGCCCTCGTGCATCATGATCAGACGGTTGCCCAGACGGATAGCGTCATTCATGTTGTGCGTAACCATGAGCGTGGTCAGATGGTTTTCGTCGACAATCTCCTCGGTCAGGTTGAGCACCTTAGAGGCCGTCTTGGGGTCGAGGGCCGCCGTGTGCTCGTCGAGCAGCAGCAGGCGCGGCTTGGTGAGCGTGGCCATCAGCAGGGTGAGTGCCTGGCGCTGGCCGCCCGAGAGCAGGCCGACCTTGGCGTTGAGGCGCGTGTCCAGACCGAGGTCCAGGCGCTTGAGCAGCTCAACGTACTCGTCCTTCTCGGCCTTGGTGACGCCCCACGAAAGACCGCGACGCTGGCCGCGGCGCTTGGCGAGGGCCAGGTTCTCGGCGATCTGCATGTCAGCAGCGGTACCGCGCATGGGGTCCTGAAACACGCGGCCCAGGTATTTGGCGCGCTGCGACTCGCTCAGACGCGAGATGTCGGTGCCGTCGAGCTCGATAACGCCCGAATCGAGCGGATACACGCCGGCGATCATGTTGAGCAGCGTGGACTTGCCGGCGCCGTTGCCGCCAATCACGGTTACAAAGTCGCCGTCATTCAGGGTGAGGTCGACGCCGGTGAGCGCGCGCTTCTCAGTGACGGTGCCCTTGTTAAAGGTCTTCTTGACGTGCGAGAGCTTAAGCATCTGCCTCATCTCCCTTCGTGTAGGAGCTGCGGAGCTTATAGCGCTCCCAAACCACAGGTACGCACAGGGCCACGGCGACAATCACGGCGGAGAGCAGCTTCATGTCGTTGGCGTCCATGCCCAGCTGCAGCACGATGGCGCGGATAAGGAAGTACACCACGGAGCCAAAGACGGCGGAGGCAAGACGGACGCTAAACTGCGTGAGGCCGCCGGGCAGCAGGCGACCGAGCACCTCGCCGATGACGATGGCGGCAAGACCGATAACGATGGCGCCGGTGCCCATGCCAATGTCGGCATACTTCTGGCTCTGGCAGATGAGCGCACCCGAAAGGCCAATGAGGGCGTTGGAGAGCACGAGGGCGATCATTTTGGTGGTGTTGGTGTTAACGCCCAGGGCGCGGATCATGTACTCGTTGTTGCCGGTGGCACGCAGCGCCGAGCCGATCTCGGTGCCAAAGAACCAGTACAGGATGGCGACGATGGTCACGGCCAGCACAATGCCTAGGATAATGGCAACAGTGGACTGCGGCAGGCCCGTCATGTTGCTGACGGATGAGAAGATAGTGCCCTTGGCAAGGATGGGCGTGTTGGACTTGCCCATGATGCGCAGGTTGATGGACCACAGACTGATCTGCGTAAGGATTCCGGCGAGGATTGCGGGAATCTCAAAGACGGTGGTCAAGATGCCCGTGACGGCGCCCGCGATGGCGCCGGCGCACATGCCGGCCAGCACGGCGAGCAAGGGGTCGACGTTATTGTTGACGATGAGCACGGCGCAGACACAGCCGCCGAGGGCAAAGCTGCCGTCGCAGGTCATATCGGGGATGTCGAGCAGGCGGAACGTGATAAACACGCCAAGCACCATAATGCCCCAGAGGACGCCCTGCGAAACGGCGCCCTGCAATGCAATGAGCATGCTTCATACCTCCTAGGATAGGGTGGACACGTGATTTTCCATAATAGCGGTACCAATGCATAAAAAAGCGGCGGACAGACGTTTTGTTTTACCTGAAACAAGCAGGGCGAACGCCGGCCTTTAGCGTTCGCCCCAATGACTCAGATATTGAATAACGCAGCCGTGGCACGCGTGCGGGCCCTAGACGCGTTATTCGTCCAGAGCGGAAAGGTCGATACCCAGAGCCTCGGCCATCTCGTCGTTCTTGACGACGACCAGGTCCTTGCTCGAGAGGTGCTTGATCGGCATATCCTCGGGCTTGGCCTCGCCCTTCAGGATCTTAACGGCCATCTCGCCCGCGGCGTAGCCCAGGTCCTTATAGTTGATGGAGAGGGTGAACAGGCCGCCGGCCTTGCACATGCCCTCCTCGCCAGTCACGAAGGGGAGCTTGTTCTCCTTGCAGATCTGGCCGACCTGCGAAGCACCCGCGGCGATGGTGTTGTCAGTGGGGGAGTAGAGTGCGTCGACCTTGCCCACGGCGGACTCGACGACGGACTGAATCTCGTTGGAGCTCGAGACGGTGAAGTCGGTGTACTCGAGGCCCAGCTTGTTGAGCTCCTTCTTGGCGGCCTTGATTTGGACGTCGGAGTTGGACTCGGCGGTGCAGTAGAGCAGGCCGACCTTCTTAACGTCGGGCAGGACCTTCTGCATCATCTCGAGCTGCTCGGCGACCGGGGTGAGGTCGGAGGCGCCGGTGACGTTGGTGCCGGGCTTGTCGTTGTCCTGGACCAGGCCGGAAGCGGCGTAGTCAGTGATGGCGCAGCCAACGATGGGGATATCAGCGGTGGCGCCGGCGGCAGCCTGCGCGGCGGGCGTAGCGATGGCATAGATCAGGTCGACGCCATCGCCCACGAACTTGTCGGCGATGGACTTACACGTGGACTGGTCGTTCTGGGCGTTCTTCTGGTCGATCTTGACCTTAAGGCCGCTCTCCTTGATGGCCTTGACAAAGCCGTCGTTGGCGGCATCGAGTGCGGAGTGCTCGGTGAGTTGCAGAACGCCGATGGTGTAGTCGGAACCGGCGGCAGCAGAGCCGGAACCAGAGTTGCCGCCGCATCCGGCGAGTGGGGCGAGCGCGAGCAGACCGGCGGAGACCAGAAGGCTCCTGCGGCTGATGGTGATGTCCTTCATATCATTACCCCCAGTATAAAAATGGCTGGAAACACTGCACTGGGACAAAGTGCAAGTGGAACTATAGTAGCGCTGATGTCCATTTTTACAACAGCCTGGCGGGTTTTTTAATACAGAATCGGATGGGCGGTACGGGTAGTCGAATGGGCGGCGGAGGGTCTTATGCGGCGGAGGAGGCGTCGTCCTCGTCCAGGGCGGCGAAGAGCTTCTTGCCGTCGAGGAGACGTGTGGTGACGTTTCTCATTCGGCCGATCTCTACGGTACGCAACGTGTCGTCGGCGCCTCGCGCGTCATAGACCGTTCCCAGCAAATACGAGATGCCGTCTCGTTGCTTGATGGCAAAGGGCCGGAGTGTCATCCGCGCCACTTCGACCTCTCCGCGTGCCGTGACACTCGAAATATCAAAACTCACCGTGGTTCCGTGGTCGATGGCCTGCTCGATGAGCTCGCAGGCATCGATGCGCTTGACGGGCGTGCGTGTGGCCTTGGTGGATTTGTCGCCTGCGCTTGGAGCAGGCTCGGGTGCATCGAGGTAGCCGCGAACGTCGGCACTCGCCATGGCGACCAAGTGCTGCGCCATGCTTTTTCGAATGGCGATGGGCGTAGAGCGGTTGCGCATGACCATGCCGTGGAGCCGGATGATCTCTTCGTCGGTGAGCGGACGGGTCAAGAGTCGATAGCCCACGCCGCGCTTGTACTCAATTTCGTATCCGGCATGGCGAAGTGCGGAGATGGCGGTGTAGATGCTGCGCCGCGCCGCCGAGATGGGCATGCGGGCGGGGTCGTCGGGATGGGCGAGGCGCCGGATCAACTCATCGGAAAGCATGGCCTTGTCCTCGCCGGTGTTTTCGCTTAATAGTTGCAGGATGCGAACGGCGCGATAGGCTGCCATCGAGGCGGCGCCCCTCGTCGTGGTCTCGTAAGTTTCAACAGCGGTTTCGGTCATGGCGCCCACGTCCTTTCCGTTTTGGGTGGCGACGGTATGGAGCCTAGGACGCGGGGCTTTCCCAGGGGCGCAGAGCACTCTGGGCGGTCGGTGGCCGTCGGCAAGCGGCGGGTCGAGTTTTCAACAGCCCTGCCCAACTGACCAAAAACTTGCCAAAAGCTTGACGGATGCTGTTGAAAAAAGCGCCCCTCGGCTTGCCGAGAGGCGCTGGCGTGATGCGCTGGAACGCGTTTGGTGGCGCTGTGGCGATTAGAAGTCGGCGTTGCCCACGGTGCGCGGGTGCGGCAGGACGTCGCGGATGTTGCCCACGCCGGTGAGGTACATCACCAAGCGCTCGAAGCCCAGACCGTAGCCGGCGTGCTTGCAGGAACCGTAGCGGCGCAGGTCAAGGTAGTACTTGTACTGCTCGGGATTCATACCCAGATCCTTGATGCGGGCCTCGAGCAGATCCAGGCGCTCCTCGCGCTGGGAGCCGCCGATAATCTCGCCGATACCGGGAACCAGGCAGTCGGCGGCGGCGACGGGCTTTGCGCCCCCCTTCATGCGCGCTCAACAAG
>URNQ01000094.1 GCA_900549245.1 uncultured Collinsella sp. | reverse complement strand
TAAACGTTGCGGTGGTGATAGGGGTCTCGACCTCGACGTCTTCCATAGGCAGGGCGCGCATGGCCTCGTAGCCGTCAAAAAGCGCGAGTTCGCGCACGAGCTGACGGAACTGGTTGGTGCCGGTGTTTTTGTCGCGCAGGATCGACAGCTTGTGCTGGACGAGCGGGTGATCGACAAGCGTCACACGGGACGCATCGTAGGTGACGGTCATGGATTGATTGCCCCTTTCGTTGCGGCCGCAAAACGGCCTTGCTGACAAGGTGTGCAGCAATGTTGCCGCCGCACGCCATGCATTAGTTTAGCGGTTTGTTGTATCGAGCAGCCCATCGCAGCCCTACTGTGAGGTGCTGAGCGAGCGCCTGACTGCATCACGCCAGCCCGCAAGGTTTTGCTCGCGGCGCTCGGCGGACATGTGGGGAAGGAAGGTCCTAACGATCTGGGCATTTTGCTCCAGCTCTTCCAGGTCTTCCCAATAGCCGACGGCAAGACCCGCCAAGTACGCGGCACCGATTGCCGTGGTCTCCACCGTCTCGCATTGCAGCACGGGGATATCCAGCAGGTCGGCCTGGAATTGCATGATGAACTCGTTGCGCGAGGCACCGCCATCGACAGACAGGCGCTCAATCGAAAGCCCCACGTCCTGCTCCATGGCGCGCAGCACGTCGTAGCTCTGATATGCCATGGATTCGCAGGCGGCACGTACGATGGTCGCACGGCTCGAGGCGCCGGTCAGACCGCACACGATACCGCGAGCATGCGGGTCCCACCAGGGAGCACCCAAACCCGCAAAGGCGGGAACGAAGTAGCAGCCCTCGTTGTCGCTAATCGAAGCAGCGAGTTGTGCCGACTCGCTCACGCTCGAGATGATGCCCATGTTGTTGCGAAGCCAGTTCATCGTTGAGCCGGCGGCAAAAATAGAGCCCTCGAGCGCATAGCTGACTTTGCCGTCCGCAGCGATACCGATGGTGGAGACCAGGCCATTCTTGGATTCGACGATCTCGTCGCCGGTGTTCATGAGCATAAAGCAACCCGTGCCATAGGTGTTTTTGGTCTGGCCGGGACGGAAACAGCAGTGGCCGAACAGCGACGCCTGTTGGTCACCCGCCACGCCCATGATGGGCGGCATGTTGGTCATGATGTCGCTCGCGACGCGGCCGTAGTCGCCCGAGCTCCAGCGAACCTCGGGCATCATGGAACGTGGAACGTCAAAGAGTGCCAGCAGGTCGTCGTCCCAATCGAGCGTATGGATATTAAAGAGTGCCGTGCGGCTGGCATTGGTGTAGTCGGTGGCAAAGACCTGGCCACCGGTGAGGTTGTAGATGAGCCAGGTGTCGATGGTGCCAAACATGAGGTCGCCCGTCGCCGCGCTTTCGCGTGCACCGTCGACGTTGTCGAGAATCCACTGCACCTTGGAGGCCGAGAAATACGGGTCGAGCGTGAGTCCCGTGCGGGAGCGCACCAGCCCTTCTGCGCCCTGCTCGACAAGCTCGTCGATCAGAGGTGCGGTACGGCGGCACTGCCATACGATAGCGTTATAGATCGGCTGACCGCTCACGCGATCCCAGACCACCGTGGTCTCGCGCTGGTTGGAGATGCCGATGGCGGCAATGCGGTCGGAGTGGATACCGCTCTTAAACTGGACTTCCATCATGACGGCGATCTGGCTAGCAAGGACCGCCATGGGGTCTTGCTCTACCCAACCGGGACGCGGGAAGCTGGTTTTGACGCTGCGACGTGCCTGCGCGACGATGCAGCCGTACTCGTCGACGATGGTCGCAAGTACCGAGGTGGTGCCGCAGTCGAGCGCCATGATGTAGGAACCGCCAAAGTCAAACGAGGCATCTTCCATGCCCAGGCTGCCCAGATTCAACGACATCGCTTAAACCTTTCTATTGCATCGGGTCGGACAGGACCCGTTCGATCTCTGATGCGGGAAGTGCGCCTTGGCGCAGGATCTGGAGCTCGCCGTGCTGAAACGACACGATGGTCGAGGCGTCGCGACACGGGGTCTCACCGGCGTCGACGGCAACATCGACCCCCTCCAGGATGCGACCCTCCACCGTGATAAAACTTGCCGGCGCGGGCGCGCCATGCGTGTTGGCGCTGGTGCAGGCAAGGGGGCTGCCACAGGTGCGAATGAGCGCCTGCACCACGGGCGAGGCCGAAGCGCGAAGTGCCACCGTGTCGTCGGCAGCGCGCATAAAGGTCGGCACGCAGGGGGCTGCCTTGACCACGATAGTCAGGGCTCCCGGCCAGCATCGTCGCGCGAGTATGCGGGCATCTTCCGGGATATCCACGCCATAGCGGTCGAGTGCTTCGACGCCATCGACCAGCCAAGCGACGGTTTGCGTGAGTTCACGTTGCTTGAGAGTGAAGATACGGCGATAGCCGGTGCCGAGCGCAGGAACTGCGGCGCCATTGACGGCAGCCTGCGGATCGCGCGGCCACGATGGGAATTCGCTTGTATCTTGGGGCACGGCGTCCGAGAAGGCGTTGACTGCCACGGCGACACCGTAGACGGTCTCGGTCGGGATCAAAGCCAGGCTATGGCGTGCGAGCCCCCCGGCCGGCCGCGCGACGGAAAGCCGATGCGGCTCGCGCGTTCCCTCGTATACCCGATAGACCGTCTGCATGTGTATGCCAGCCCCTTACGCTCTGGTGCAAGTTTGTTTACTGTGGGGCATTCTCGCACGAAACGTTCAACCTATTTGCCCAGAGCGCATGTTGGTTTGGTGAGCGGCTCTAGTAGTCGGTGAAAGTGAGGGGGTTATTGGACTGTGACGAACTTCTTTGGCCTGCCGGCGTGGCGTTCTTGGGCGGCGTAGCGCTCGATGCTGTCTATCGTTATCATCCGACGGCCGTCGACGAGTTCAACATCGAGCTTTCCGGCTTTGACCAGCGCGGTAATCCGCGGAGCGGAGACTTTGAGGTCCAGCGCTGCGTCTTTAAATGTTCGGCACGCCGCTTCCCGAGCGTCCTCGTGGTCGATTTCGACTGAAAGGGCCACGACCTCGGCCGAGCGTTCGTACCCTGCCGGAGTCAAACCGTTGTTGAGGTCGTCGGCCAAAAACGCCATCAGTGCCTCGGTAGCATGGGCAATCGCTTCTTCGCGCGTATCGCCATCGGCAAAGGCGCCGGGAATCTGCGGGAAGCTAGCGCAGTAACCGTCGTCTTCTTTTATGAGAACGCAGTCATAGGTAAATCGCTGCCTCATTTTGCCTCCAACTACCATCCAGCTTGGCGACGAATACTTGCCCACGTGCCCTTCTTTGGTCGATCACCACCAGAGCCGTTCACGGTGACAACACGATCGTTAGAAACATACTTAGCATGACTACCGACTTGCGCGACCTTCACGAATCCATCGTGCTTGAGTAGGGCAATGATTTCCCGAAAGGTAAGAGGTTGCATGGACCGACCTCTTTCAGCCGTCCTAATTATAAACTAATTTATAATTTTTGTTAACCAGTTAATAAATATTACTGGCGCTGCTTGGGCTCGGTGACGATGGCTCGGACGATGCGGGGGCGATCGGTAAGGTCATGGACGATACGCACGTCCGAAAGGCCTGCCTGGCGACAGAGCTCGGCCGCGGCGTCGAGCGCGCCCTCGTAGAGCTCGCAGGCAAACAGGCCGCCGGCGCGCAGCATGTAAGGCGCCGCGTTGAGCAGGCGGCGGAAGATATCGAGGCCGTCGGCGCCGCCCTCGAGCGCCAGGTCGGGCTCAAAGTCCTTGACCTCGTGCGGCAGCGAGCGCATGACGTCGGTCGGGATGTAAGGTGGGTTGGAGACGAGCACATCAAAGGTGCCCCACTCTTCGCGGGGAATGGAACTCACCAGGTTGGTGAGGCTAAAGGCAACCTCATCTGCCGTGAGGCCGAGGGTGTCGCGGTTTTTGGTGGCCAGATCGATGGCGCGCGACTCGATATCGGTGGCGGTGCAGGTAACGTGGCCGCGGCGCTCCCAGGCAAGGGAGAGCGAAATGCAGCCCGTGCCGCAGCCGACCTCGAGAACGCGGGCAGTGCAGGGCTCGGCTGGGGCAGGCGCAGCGGTATCCTGAGCTAAAGCCGTCTCCTGGTCGGCACCCTCGATGGCGACGCCGTATTCGTCGAGCTCGGACTCGGCGGCTTCCGCGGCTTCGGCTTCTGCTGCCTGCGCGGCGGCTTCCTCGGCCTCGCGATCGGCCAGTTCCTCGGCATAGGCAGCCGTCAGATTAGCGGCACGGCGCTCGGCAGTCGCCCGTTCGTCTGCCAGCGCGGCCTCGGCCTTGCGTGCCTCCTCGACCTCATCGTTCCAAGGCAGCTCAACACGCTGACGGGCAGCAGCCTCGGGGCTCAGCACCTCGGCATCCAGATAATTGAGGACTTCCTCGACGAGCATCTCGGTTTCGGGGCGCGGAATGAGCACACCGGGAGCGCACGCGACGTCAATCATGCGAAACTGCGTGCTGCCGGTGATGTACTGCAGCGGCTCGCCTTTGGCGCGACGAACGACGGCCGCATGCATGGTCTCGAGCTGGGCCGCGTTAAGCGTCTCGTCCATACGCATATATAGGTCAATGCGCGCCAGGCCCGTGGCGGCGCACAGCAGCCACTCGGCAGAAAGACGGGGGTGCTCCTCGCCGCGCTCGGCCAGGTACTCCTTGGTCCACTCGAGACAACGCTTGATGGTCCAAATCTCGTTTGCCATGGGGCCCTCCCCTCTTAAGCGCCGGACGGCGCGCGAATGTCGGAGCAGATTGTAAGCGAGGCCAGCGCTTGGCAAGGGGCGATTGAAGGCGATTATCGAGAATCAGCCCAGAATTTTGCTTGGAGCCCACCTGAAGTGTTCATTCGTCGACGTCTAAATCTGCATCCGTCAAGTTTTTGGCAAGGTTGCCCCAAAACTGACCAATATCTAACCAAGAACTTGCCAAATCACTTGACGCGCGACCCATCAAAAATCGCCCCGCGACTTCTTGGACAATTTTTCGAGCAATATTTTCGATAGCAGATATATGCCGTCAATTACCTTAAGCAGGTAAGCAGCTCAAATGACATCACAGCCGACTGAATAAAATATCAAGGCAATGTCACCAATGACTCCCTACGGATCATTTGACAACCAAGGAAACGCCGATGTTTTGGCAATGTCAGCGAGCGACGTCCAGAGCGAACAAGTTGGCATGAAAAAGGCAGGGCATAGACCTTCTGGTCATGCCTTGCCTTTTGAATGACAAATTGTCGCTCTGGGCGGCGCGCAGCGTCGAGCAGTTACGGCGTTTGGTAAAACGCCGTAACTTAAACAGCCTGTGCCAGCTTCTCGGCTCGCTCGGCGGCGGCGAGTGCCTCGATGACGGTGCCGAGCTGGTCGCCCAGGAGGACGCCGTTGTAGGTGGAGTTGAAACCGATGCGGTGATCGGTCACGCGGTCCTGGGGCTGGTTGTAGGTACGAATCTTCTCGGAACGGTTGCCGTGGCCGATCTGGCTCTGGCGCTCGGCACCGAGCTCAGCCTGCTGCTTCTCGAGCTCCATCTCGTACAGACGGGCGCGCAGCATCTGCATGCAGACCTCGCGGTTCTGAATCTGGGAGCGCTGCTCCTGCGACTGCACCACGGTGTTGGTGGGCAGGTGGGTGATGCGCACGGCGGAGTAGGTGGTGTTAACGCACTGACCGCCAGGGCCGGAGGCACAGTAGGTGTCGATGCGCAGGTCGGACTGGTTGATCTGAACGTCGATTTCCTCGGCCTCGGGAAGTACGGCGACGGTCGCCGTGGAGGTCTGGATACGGCCCTGGGACTCGGTCTTGGGAACGCGCTGGACGCGGTGCACGCCGGACTCGAACTTCATGACGGAGTAGACGCGGTCGCCCTCGACCTTGAACTCGATAGACTTAAAGCCGCCGGCCTCGCTGGGGCTGGAGTCGAGCACGGTGGTCTTCCAGCCGCGCGACTCGCAGAAGCGCTGATACATCTTGTACAGATCGCCGGCAAAGATGGCCGCCTCGTCGCCACCGGCGGCGGAGCGAATCTCGACGATGGTGTTCTTGTCGTCGTTGGGGTCGCTCGGGATGAGCATGTACTTAATGTCTTCCTCGAGCTGGGGAAGCTTGGCCTCGTTTTCGGAGATGTCCATCTGGAGCATCTCCTTCTCATCGGCATCGGTAGTATCGTGGAGCATTTCCTTGGCAGCCTCGATGTCATCAAGCGCGCCGATGTACTCGCGCGAGGCGGCGATGAGGTCGGACTGGTGCGCGTACTCCTTGTTGAGACGCGTGAACTCCTTGATATCGGAGGCGACGGCCGGGTCGGAAAGCTTCTTCTCGAGCTCCTCGTAGGCCTTGATGATCTTTTCGAGCTTGTCGCGCATGACGGGACTCCTTTATATGCGTGAAGGTGAAAATCGGCAGAATTGATGGGGCGCACGGCGCCATTGCGGGGGTAAGTCCAGCTAGAGCATGTCGATCTTCAGATACATGCGCATCCCTTCGCGTACGGGGTACATAGTTGCGGTCTAACCCATACATGATAGCGTGCGCAGGCAAACCTGCATATAACCCGCACGGAATGCGACAAAGGGTCAGTCTCTTTCCTTGAATACAACTTCATCCGAACGCCTCCCGCATTCATCCGCACATATACGGATAAATTTGGGAATCCGATACCCTGAGGGCCGGATCGGCCGGCCCCGGGAGATCGGAGGACGCCATGTCCGGAAAGGGCGGGAAGGGCGCCGCGAGGGGGGTCCCGAGGACCCACGGCAGGCTCACCGGGTACGAGCGGGACACGGTCCAGAGGATGCTGAAGCGCAGGGTTCGCTCGGCCACTTCCTCGAGAGGTTCAAGGGCGTATCGACCCGCAGGCTCCACAGCTGCCTGATGTGGTTCAGATGGCTGCGCGAGGCCGCACGCGTCGGGGACAGGACGTCGCTGAACTGCATCCCATTTCTTGGACTTTGAAATTAAGGTTCGAGAAAAGGGAGGCA
>URNQ01000093.1 GCA_900549245.1 uncultured Collinsella sp. | reverse complement strand
GAAACTTGGCGGGGGGGCGGGCGGGGGCGACGGCACCCCCGCCAGCCTGCGCGAGGGCACGCTGCGCTATAACGGCGTGGTGTTCAACGAGATGAAGGGTGCGCTGTCCGATCCCATGAGCGTGCTGGACGACGCCGTCAACGCCGCGCTCTATCCCGACACCGCCTATGCGCACGAGAGCGGCGGCGACCCGCGCGCGATTCCGGCGCTCACCTACGAGCAGTTCCTGGACACGCACGCGCGTCACTACAATCCTTCCAACTCCTACATCACGCTTTACGGTGACCTGGACGTGGACCGCGCGCTGGTTTTTTTGGACGAGCGCTATCTGTCGCAGCCGAGTGCCGCGAGCCGCCGCATGGACGCCGCCATCGCCGCCGGCGAGGACCCGTCCACGCTGGCGCCCAATCCGCTGGGCGTGCAGACGCCCGTGACCTGCGAGTACAAGCGCGTCGAGATGGCCACTACACCCGAGAACGCCCTGGTGGGCCTGGGTCTGGTGCTGGGCAGCGCGCTCGACCGCAAGCGCACGATCGCGGCGGACATCCTGTTCGAGGCGCTGCTGGGCTCCAACGAAGCGCCGGTTAAGAAGGCCATTCTGGCCGCCGGCCTGGGCGGCAACGTGGTGAGCTACACCGCGGCCGAGAGCCTGCAGCCCTACGAGCTCATCATGCTGCAAAACGCGCAGCCCGGCGTGGCGCGCGAGCTGCGCCGCGTGTTCCAGGACGCCTGCCGCGACCTATGCGAGCATGGCGTTCCGCGCGAGCGCCTGGAAGCCATCATCAGCAGCAACGAATACGACCTGCGCCAGCGCGACTACGGTATCGCCGACGGCGTGGCCATTGCGTGCGACGCGCTGAGCACGTGGCTCTACGATGACGACGCCGCGACGCTGGCGCTCAAGTACGGCCCGGTGTACGAGGAGCTGCGTAGCGAGCTGGACGGCAGCTATTTTGAGGACCTGCTGCGCGAGCTGGTGCTGGAGAACGACCACATGGCGCTCGTCGAGCTGGTGCCGGTGGACGCCGCCGAGGGTTCGGAGGGCGCCGAGGCCGCTGAGCTGGCAGCCAAGCGCGACGCCATGACCGATTCCGAGCTGGCCAACGTGGTCGAGCGCACGGCCGCGCTGCGTGCCGCGCAGGAAGCCGAGGACACGCCCGAGGACAAGGCCACGTTGCCGCGCCTGCGCGTGTCCGACATTGGCGAGGCGTGCCCCGAGCCGCCGCTGGTTGTGGACACGACCGCGCCCATCCCCTGTCTGCGCCACGACATTCCCACCAACCGCCTGGCCTACGCCATGCAGTATTTCGACCTGAGCTGCGTCGCGTTTGAGGACCTGCCCTATGTGACGCTGCTCTGCCGTCTGCTCAAACAGCTGCCCACGAGCGAGCACTCGGCCGAGGAACTCGATAACTTGCTCGCCGGCAAGCTGGGCTTTTTGAGCTTTACGACCGAGGTCATGACGCAGCCCGACGTGGACGGCGTGCACCCCTACCTGCTGGTGAGCGGCGGCGCCCTGTCCGAGAAGATCGATGCGCTGGCGAGCCTGCCGCGCGAGGTGTGGTCGAGCACGCTTTTGCTCGATGCCGACGCCGACCGCGTGCGCGACGTGCTCACGCAGATTCGCATTGGGCTTGAGCAGGGCTTTATCAACAACGGTCACTCGGCGGCGCTGGGTCGCGCGATGAGTTACAGCTCGCCTTCGGCCGTGGTGCGCGAGCAGCTTTCGGGCGTGGACTTCTACCTGTTCCTGCGCGACCTGCTCGACCACTTTGACGAACGCCTGGACGACCTGCGCGCCAAGCTTACCGAGCTGGCAGACCGCATCTTTGTGGCCGATGGCTGCATGGCGAGTTTTACCGGCAGCGATGAGGACTTCGATGCGTACTGGGACGCCGCGGGTAACCTGGGACTGGGCGCTGGCGATGGCGCCGGCCGCGACGCGCTCGTGGTGCCGGCGCCGCGCGACCGCCACGAGGCTTTCGTGATCCCCAGCGACATCTGCTTTGCCGCGCGTGCGTGCGATCCGCGTCGCTTGGGGCTCGACGTGACAGGCGCTTGGGCCGTGGCTGCCAACGCGCTCTCCTACGACTACCTGTGGAACGAGATCCGCGTGAAGGGCGGTGCGTACGGCTGCGGATTCCGCGCAGCCGGCGAGCGCCAGACGGCGTTCTACACCTACCGCGACCCGGCGATCGATCCTTCGATTGAGCGCGTGAAGCGCGCGGGTGCATGGCTTGGCTGCTTTGAGCCCGACGAGGCCGCCTTTGAGGGCTTTATCGTGAGCTGCGTGAGCGGCATGGACGCGCCGGTGAAGCCGTACGCGCTCACCAAGCGCCGCAACACGACCTACCTGGCCGGGCTTGACCCGCATGCACGCGAGGAGCGCCGCGCCCAGATGCTCGCCGCCACGCCCGGTGAGCTGCGCTCGCTCGGCACCGACGTGACGCGCATCGCAGCCGAGTCGCCCACCTGCGTCTTTGGCGGCCGAGACGTCATCGCCAAGAGCAACGCCAACTTCAACGTAGTCGACCTGCTGGGCTAGCCACAGCAAGCAAAACCACCACAAAGGGGACAGGCACCTTTGTGGTGGTTTCGACATTTGCCCAGATAAAACCTGCCAAAATAAACCTGTCCCTTTTTGGTAGGTTTGGGGGAGGGGGCTAGGATGGATAAGGCTGAGTTGCGGCGGGCGGTAATTGCTCGGCGCGATGCGATTGATTTGGATGTTCGGAAGGCAAAGTCTGGCGTTATCTGTGCGCAGCTTGTTGAGCTGTTGGAGCGCTCGGATTCGGCGACGCCGCGTACCGTCGCCGTCTATGCCGCCATGGGTTCCGAGGCAAACCCAGCCGCGTTTGCCGCCGCGGCCGCCAAACGCGGCTGGCGCGTGGCCTATCCGTGCATGCTCTCGGCAATTGATGCCGCAGCTTGTGGCCAGCGCATGTGCATGAGGGCAGTCTCTGCCGGCGATGCATCCGAGGTCCCCTTTATCGCCCACCCTACGCGGGCCTTCGCAGCCACGGACGTCGACAGCGACCGCTTCCCCATCGTGCCTGCCAAGGCTCTCGACATGATCATCGTGCCACTCGTAGCCTTCGACCGCACCGGCGCGCGCCTGGGCTACGGCGGCGGCTGCTACGATCGCTACCTGCCCACTGTTTCGCCCGCATGCCACGTTATCGGCATTGCCTTTGACGAGCAGCGCGTCGACGACGTTCCCACCGACGCCCACGACCTGCCGCTGCCCAACATCATCAGCGCCTAACCGCCGTTGCATCGCACCTGCACGATGAGCGTGGAAAATCTCCCACTTTGGGCCCCTTCCTCGGCAAAAAACGGGAGATTATCCACGCTCGTGTGTCCGATAATCCACGCTCAACCAATACGCGTCCAGATTTCCACGCTCATCCGTCCGGATTTCCACGCTCGTGCGACTCAACGCCCTGCAACCGCCTCAGCACGCACGCGGCACGCCGGCAACTTTGAGCTTGCGATCGAGCTTTGTCGGGTCCCTTAGATCATCCCAGCACAAGCGCACAATCTTACAGTTATCGAGCATCGAAAGCCTCGACTCGCGCTGGCGCTCGTCAAATTGCGCCTTTGCGAGCTTGCCCTCCTCCGCCGCCTTCTCGCTTTTAACGAATCCGTCGAACTCCCCAATAATCAACCGGTCACCCACGCGCCACAGATAGTCAACGCGATACGGCTTTCCCGGCTCAACCGGGTCAAACAGCTCAATTTGCAGCTCCGGCATCTGCCAGCCGCGCTCGATCATCAGGGCGCGCGCCCTGGACTCGCCACCGCTTTCCGACAGGCCATCGGCATACCGCGCAACCCTGCGCGCCGTCACAACACCGCGACGATTTAAGCCAAGCTTGTCGACTGCCTCAACGAGATGCTTCTTCGACAACAGCTGCTCATGGAGCGCCGAGTCCGCAATGATCAGCCCCTCGACAAACGACGCATCGACCAGGCAATCCGTAATCGTCTGATCGATATCGGTCACGGCAATATCCATTTGACTGGCCCGCGTTCGATAAGCATAACGATGGCGAATGACCTGAGAGCCCGGCGTCGTCGATTGCGCCGGCATCGCGGCGATATGGATGTGCGTCAAATTGGCATGCGAAACCGAAAGACCATAGATAACAGCCGCCGTATAGGAGCAAAACGTCCAGTCGGGGTGCTTTTGCGCAAGCGCCCGCACCCGATGCAGATAACGTTGCCGAAACTTGAGCTCGGACCAGTATTCCGGACGCGCATACAACCCCGGCATGACCACTTCGAGACTTCCCGCCGCCACCCGCCGCTCAATCTGCTTTGCCTCCGCCGTCGTGCGCGCGTACACGCAGCTCATCTGCTGCTCGCAAGCTTTAATGTGGCTTGTGAGTCTTTGATTCGCCGTCATGTTTGCCACGTCGCCTCCCAACTCTTGGAACGGCGCCAACGTACCAGGCGGTTTCATGCGAAGTCTGACCAAATGCCAACCAAAAGCTGACCAAATGCTTGACGGTTTTGAACGCTTTAGGTTAATGGCTTATATCTGCAGGTAGAACGGTTGTCGAGAGGTCCCTGTCTCCACATTTTGAGCCTCAAAAGCCACCGACTTCATTGAAAGAAAATGTGCCGTGGATCAAAACTACCTAGTTTGCGATGCGGCCCGTATGTACTCGACGCATGATGCTGCCGCCGGTACAACAGCTGCAGAAAAATCGAGCGTGGAAAATCTCCCACTTTGGGCCCCCTTACGAGCTAAAAACGGGAGATTATCCACGCTCATTCAACATGCGTCCGATTATCCACGCTCGTGTGTCCGATTATCCACGCTCGTCGCGTAGCGGCCACGGTAACCGCCGCAGCAGCAGCCACGGCCCCAGCCGCAGCCCAGTGCTCCTCGCCGGCGCGGGCCAGGTCGTAGGGCGTGGTCTGGTAGACGTAGTAGTTGAGCCAGTTGGTGTAGAGCAGCTGAGCTTGGCTGCGCCAGACGTTGCGCGGCTCGGCGGTGGGGTCGTCGCCCGGGAAGTAATGCGCCGGCACCTGAGGGTTGAGCCCGCGCTTCACGTCGCGCTCGTACTCCAGGCGCAGCGTGTCGGTATCGTACTCGGGGTGGCCAAATACAAAGAAGCGACGGCTGTCGGTCGACTTGACGATGTACAGGCCTACCTCGTCAGACACGGCCACGACCTCGAGCTGCGGCTCGGCTTCCACGTCCTCGCGGCGCACATCGGTGTTGCGCGAATGCACGGCATAGAAACGGTCATCGAAACCGCGGACCAGCGGGCTTTGCGGCTTCACCAGATAATGCTCGAACACGCCGCTCGCCTTTGCCGGCAGGTCGTGCTTCTGGATACCGTAATGATGGTACAGACCGGCCTGTGCGCCCCAGCAAATATGCAGCGTAGAGTGCACGTGCGTGGTGGACCAGTCCATGATCTGGCAGAGCTCGGGCCAGTAGTCGACCTCTTCGAACGGCATCTGTTCCACGGGCGCGCCCGTGATGATCAGGCCGTCGTAGTGGATGTCGCGAATGTCGTCGAACGTGCGGTAGAACGTCTCCAGGTGGCCGGCGCTTACGTGCGTGGCCTCGTGCGTTTTGGTGCGCAGCAGGTCCACCTCCACCTGGAGCGGTGTGTTGGAGAGCTTGCGCATGATCTGCGTCTCGGTGGCGATCTTGGTGGGCATGAGGTTGAGGATGAGCACGCGCAGCGGACGGATGTCCTGGTGCAGCGCGCGGTACTCGGTCATGACAAAGATGTTCTCGCTCTCGAGCTGCGCGGCGGCAGGGAGGGCGTCGGGAATGCGAATGGGCATGGAAGCTCCTTACGAGTCAGTTGCAGCTATGGTACAACGACCGGCCCCATCCGCGCGAGCACATCGTCCAGCGATGCCGTCAGCGGCCCAAATCACTCCAAAAGTAGAGATTAAAGCATGTCCCAAAAAACTACGGCACTTTAGCTTAGCAAAGTGGCAGCAGGACGCTACAATGGTTCGACGCGAAAAACTCGGCCGAAAGGATACATATATGTACCAGACGCGTAAGATCGGTGTGGTCGGCCAGGGCCACGTAGGAGCACATGTCGCCAACAGCCTGCTTATGCAAGGCATTGCCGACGAGCTGTACCTGTGCGATATCAACGAGGCCAAGGTGACGTCCGAGGTCCAGGACCTGCGCGACTCCCTTTCGTTTGTCCCGTATAACACCAAAATCGTCAACTGCTACGACCACTACGAGGAGCTGGCTTGCTGCGACGTCATCGTCAACGCCGCCGGCAAGGTCGCGCTGGCCGCCGGCAACCGCGACGGCGAGCTGTTCTTTACCACCGACGCCGCCCGCACCTTTGCCAAGCGCATCGTCGACGCCGGCTTTGACGGCATCTTCGTAAGCATCTCCAACCCCTGCGACGTCGTGTGCACCGAGCTGTGGCACCTGACCGGCTACGATCCCAAGAAGATCATCGGATCGGGCTGCGGTCTGGACTCCGCCCGCCTGCGCACCGAGATCTCCAAGAAGGTCGGCGTGAGCCCCAAGTCCATTGACGCCTACATGATCGGCGAGCACGGCTTTAGCCAGCTGGCCGCCTTTAAGGCCGCGACCATCGCCGGCAAGAGCCTCAACGAGCTTCAGGCCGAGAACCCCGACAAGTACACTTTTGACCACATGGAGGTCGAGGAGCTCGCGCGCAAGGGCGGCTATGTGACCTACCAGGGCAAGCAGTGCACCGAGTACGCCGTCGCCAACTCCGCCGCGCGCGTCTGCGCCGCCGTGCTGCACAACGAGCACGCCGTGCTTTCCGCCTCCACGCTCATGACCGGCCAGTATGGCGAGGAGGGCATCTTCACGTCCCTGCCGTGTGTGATCGGCGCCGAGGGCGTCGAGGAGGTCTACACGCTCGACCTGTCCGAGTACGAGCTCGAGGGCTTCCACAAGAGCTGCCAGCACATCCGCGACAACATCGCCCAGCTCGACTG